>DASYUQ010000098.1 GCA_036001065.1 Candidatus Methylomirabilota bacterium | reverse complement strand
TCGGGCCCAAGCTGTCGTGGGACCCCTTCTACCCTCACGACCTCGACCTGCTGATGACGCTGGCGAATCAGGCGGGAACCGCGATCAAGAACGCGCAACTCTACACCCAGGTGGTGCTGGCAAACGAGTTCATCGAGAACGTCGTCGCCACCATCGAGAGCGGCGTCGTCGCCATCGACGCCGCTGGGCACGTCACGATGTTCAATCGAGCGGCCGCGCAGCTCACCAGGCTTCCCGCCGAAGGGGTGAAGAATCAATCGGCCGACGTGCTGCCGGCGGATCTGGAAGCGCTGCTGAAGAGCACGGTCGCCGACGGCCGCGAGCGGACACAGCCGGAAATCGCGCTCCCGGACGGTGCGGTGACGCGCCCGGTCATATGCACGACGTCCCCGCTGCGCGATCCCGCGGGGGTCATCCTCGGCGCCGTCGCAGTGTTCAGTGACCTGACGCCTTTCAAGCAGCTCGAGAGCGAGCGGCAACGCGCGGCGCGCCTGGCCTACTTCGAGGTGCTCGCTTCCAGCCTCGCCCACGAGATCAAGAACCCGCTGGTGGCCATCAAGACGTTCGCCCAGCTGATCCCCCGGCGCCAGAGCGATGCGCTCTTCGCCGACGAGTTCAGCCGGATCGTCACCCGCGAGATCGGCCGGATGGAGCGCCTGGTGGAGCAGCTGCGGACCCTCTCGCGCCCCAGCGACCGTCCCAAGCAGCGGCTCGACGTCCGGGAGCCGCTCGCCCAAGCGGTCGAGTTCCTGCGGCCGGCGTTCGACGAAAAACGGATCTCGACCGGCACCAGCCTGGGCGCCGAGCCACGCTTCGTGCTCGGCGACCACGGCGAGCTGGAGCAGCTCTTCATCAACCTGCTGATGAATGCCTGCGAGGCCACGCCTCCCGGCGGCACCTTGTCCATCGAGCTGACCGCCACCGGCGACCACGTGGCCGTGGCCCTCGCCGATTCCGGCCCCGGCATCCCGCCCGAGCTGCTCGAGCACGTCTTCGATCCGTTCATCACCACCAAGCAGCGCGGCTCCGGCCTTGGGTTGACAATTTGTGCGGGCATTGCTGCGGCCCACCGTGCTAAGCTCCGGGCGGCGAACCGTGCCGCGGGCGGTGCATTGCTCACGGCGGAGTTCCCGCTTGCCGTAGCCGCGCAGGCGACGAGCGAGGTCAGAGATAGAGACGTGAACGCCCGCGCATGAAGACAGTCCTCGTCGTCACGCCCGACGACGCGCTTCGGACGCGCATACTCCGGGGGTTCGCCGAGGCCTCGGTCTTCCTGGCTCAGGCCGATGCCGACGCCTTGAAGACCCTCCGTCTGATCGACGTCGACACCGTCATTCGCGACAGCCGCGGACCCGCCCGGAGCCTGGGCACCTTCGTGTCCCAGGTCCGGGAGATGACGCCGGGCACCCTGGTCCTCGCCATCGGACCCGGCGAGGAGGAGGGGGGGGCCGCCGACTTGAGCCTCCCGGCCACCTTCACCCAGCGGGATCTCGACGGCGCGCTCCATCAGGCGGACGGCCGGCAGCGCATGCTTCACGAGATCGCGACCCTCCGGGCGCAGGTCGCCCCCCGCGCCTCCGACTCGACCAGCACCGGAGAGGAGCCGGCGCGGGAGACGGAGATGTTGACCCGGATCCTCAGGGAATTCAGCCGGGTATTCGCGGCCGGCTTCGACCTGCCGCGGCTGCTCGACATGTTCCTGGACGCCATCGGGGAGCTGCTCCGGCCGACGCGCTCGGCGCTGCTCCTGCTGGACAGCGGCGGCCAGACCTACCGCGTGCGCGCGCACCGGGCCCTGGCCCCCCAGGTGGTCGACGCCGTGCGCGTGTCGGCCACCCACGGGCTCAGCCGCTGGCTGGCCACCCAGGGCCGGCCGGCGCGTCTGCAGGATTTGACAGATCCCGCGCTGATCGCGGAGCTCAGGCTGCTGGGGGGGGTGGTGGCCGTGCCCCTGCTGACCCAGGGCGAGCTGGTCGCCATGCTGGTCGTCGGCCAGCCGGTGGTGGGCGGCACCTACGGCCGCCACGAGACGGAGATCCTCTTCGATCTCGCTACCCACCTGGCGACGGCCATCCGCGACATCACCCTCCACCACCAGCTCCAGCAGGAAAAGGAGTTCAACGAGCGGATCCTCGCCCACATGTCGAGCGGCGTCATCACCATCGGCCGCGATGAGCGGGTGGGCACGATGAACCAGCGGGCCGAGGAGATCCTGGGCCTCAGCGCCGTCGATGTCATCCGCCAGGACCTGAGAGTCCTGCCCTCCCCGCTCGGCGACATGCTGTACGAGACGCTGGCCTACGGGCGCGCCCAGGGCAAGTCGGAGATCCAGCTGGCCCTCCGGGGGCTCTGGCTCGAGGTCTCGACCTATCCGATCCGCGGCGAGGGGCCGACCCAGCTGGGCGCCGTCCTCGTCTTCGAGGACCGTACCACCCAGAAGGAGCTGGCCGCCCAGAAGCGGCAGACCCAGGAGTTCCAGCTCCTCGGTCGCGTGATCGCGCGCATCGCCGACGAGATCAAGAACCCGCTGGTGTCGATCAACACCTTCGTCGAGCTGATCGACGAGCGCTACGACGACCCCGACTTCCGGAAGCTCTTCTCAGCGGTGGTCCGCCGGGACGTGCGGCGGCTGGTGCAGGTTTTTGAAAAACTTTCAGCACTGGTCAGCGAAGGTGAGTTAAACTTTTTGACCGTGGACGTTCACGCCGTGGTCGAGGATGTCGTGACCGCGATCGAGCTGTCCGACGAGGGGCTCGGCAAGTGTCCCCAGCTCGACTTCCCCGGCGACCGCACGCCGCAGATGGTGAAGGTGGACCCGGTCCAGCTGCGGAAGGCCTTGTCCTACCTGGTCTGGTACCTCGCGCACACCTCCCCGGCCGACGCGGCGAAGGTCTCGCTCTCGGTCGACCGGCACGCCGAGAAGGACGGCACCGAGGAGGTGCGCATCCTCATCAGCTCGAGGACGGCGACGGTGCCGACCGACAAGTTGGACCGCATCTTCGACCCGGTGCAGATGGTGCAGGAGAGCCTGATCGACGTGGGGCCGGCCGTGAGCCAGCGGCTCATCGAGGCGCTGGGTGGCCAGCTCCGCTTCCGGCAGGGTCGCCACGAGCTGGCCTTCCACGTGACCCTGCCGCCCGCCGAGGCATGACGCTCGCCGCGCCACCCGCAACCCGCTCGCGCATCCTCGTCGTCGACGACGAGATCGGGCCCCGCGAATCCCTGCGCATGCTGCTCAAGCCGGCCCACGAGATCCGGACGGCGGAGAACGCCCGCGCCGCGCTGCAGGAGCTGGAGCAGTTCCGCCCGGACCTGGTCATCCTGGACATCAAGATGCCGGAGGTCGACGGGCTCGAAGTGCTGCGGCGCATCAAGCGGATCGACCCCGCCATCGAGGTGGTGATGATCACCGCCTACGCGTCGCTGGAAACGGTCAAGCTCGCGCTGAGCCACGGCGCCTTCGAGTACCTCATCAAGCCCTTCTCGCGCCAGGATCTCGAAGACATCGTGCGCCGCGCCCTGCTCCGGCGCCACGCCGATCTCGGCGCGCGCGACCAGGTGGCGCGGCTCGTGGAGGAGATGCGGAGCCTCTCCAGCAAGACGCGCGATCTGGAGGAGGCGGCCCGCCGCGAGGCGGCCGAGCAGTCCCTCCGCGTCACCCAGCTCTCGATCCTGCGCGAGATCGCGCGGACGATCGTCGGGCAGCTCGAGCTCCAGCAGATGACCGCCGCCGTCACCGACCAGTTGCGCCGGGCGCTCGGCTACGACGGCGTGACGATCATCTCGGAGAACGAGCCGCCGCCCGCCACGGCCCACCCCGCGCTGGCAACCTGCGCCATCCGGGACGCCGAGGGCCTGCTCGGCCATCTCGTCGTCGACAATCGCCCCTCCGCCCGGGCCATCGACCCGCGGGAGCGGGAGCTGCTCGAGATGCTCTCGGAGTATCTGGCGATCGCCGTGCGCAACGCGCGCCTCTACACCGAGATCGCCGACACCAAGCGCTCGCTGGAGCAGCTCATCGCCTCGGCGGGCGACGCCATCATCGCCGTCGACGAGCACGATCGGATCGAGGGCTGGAACCCCGCCGCCGAGCGCATCTTCGGCCTCCCCGCCGGCGAGGTGCTGGGCCGGCCTGTCACGGAGTTCGTGCCGGCCGGCGCCTACTCCGACGCCAGGCGCCGGCTCGGGCAGGGCAGCCCGCTGCACGCCTTCGAGGTCACGCTGGAGCGCAATCCCCGCCCGCTGGCCCTGGCGGTGACGCTGTCGGCCCTGCGCGGCCGGCAGGGCGCCTTCGAGGGGCTGATCGCCATCGTCCACGACATCACGGTGCAGCGCGAGGTGGAGGGCCAGCTCCACCAGTCCGAGAAGCTCACCGCCCTGGGACAGCTCGCCGGCGGCATCGCGCACGACTTCAACAACCTCCTGCAGGCCATCCTCGGCTACGCCCAGCTCATGAAGCAGAACCTCACCGACGTCGAGCTGGTGAACCGCTCGCTCCGGGTGCTGGAGACCGCCGCCATCGACGGCTCCGAGACGGTGCGGCGCATCCAGCAGTTCGCCCGGCTGCGGCCGGACGAGCAGTTCGTGAGCGTGGACGTCAACCAGACCGTGCAGGACGCGGTCGCCATCATCCGGCCCCGCTGGGAGGAAAAGACCGCGCGCGAAAACCGCCCGCTGGACCTGCGGCTCGACCTGCGCGCGGCCGGGCAGGTCAGCGGCCGTCCCGCCGCGCTGACGGAGCTCATGACCAACCTCATCCTCAACGCGATCGACGCGATGCCGGAGGGCGGCACGCTCTCGATCGCCGCGCGGGAGGGCGGGGATTCCACCGTGGTCATCACCGTCGCCGACACGGGCATCGGCATGCCCGAGGCGGTGCGCCGCCGCATCTTCGAGCCCTTCTTCTCGACGAAGGGCGAGGGGGGCTCGGGGCTCGGCCTGGCCATGGCGTACTCCATCGTGAAGCGCCACGGCGGCGACATCCGCGTGGAGAGCGAACCCGGCCGGGGCACCACGTTCACCCTCATGTTCCCGACCGCGCGCGAGGCGACGCCGCCGTCCGCGGCGCCGACCGAGACCCAGGCGCGACGCCAGGCGCGCGTGCTCGTCGTGGACGATGATTCGCAGGTGTTGGCGACGCTGGCGGAGCTGCTGCGGAGCCTCGGCCACACGGTGACGGCGGTTCAGAGCGGGGCCGCGGCCCTCAACGCCTACGCTCCCGGCCGCTTCGACGCCGTCCTGACCAACGTGGGCATGGCCGGCATGAACGGTTGGGAGGTGGCCGAACGGCTGCGCGCGATCGACCGCTCCGTGCCGCTGCTCTTCATCACGGGCTGGGGCCTGCGCGAGGAGGACCAGGCGCGGCTGAACGCGCTCAAGGTCCACCGGTGCCTGTTCAAACCAGTTCGTCCCGCCGATCTGGACGCGGCGCTCCAGGCCGCGTTCCGCGCCGCCTGACCGACCCGCCCCCAGGAGCGTCCCGATGACGATCATCGATGCGCAGATCCACGTCTGGAGCCCCGACGTCTCCACGCGGCCGTGGCCGCCGGGGCGAACGCGGCACGCGCACGGACCGGCGCTCGGCGCCGAGCAGGTGCTGCGCGTGATGGACGACGCGGGGGTCGCCCGCGCGGTGCTGGTGCCGCCCTCGTGGCCCGGCGACGACAACACCGACTCGCTGGCGGCGGCGCGCGCCTGGCCGGATCGCTTCGCCGTCATGGGGCGCGTCGATCCGAAGGCGCCGGGCGCCGAGGCGCAGCTGGCCAAGTGGCGGGATCAGCCCGGCATGCTGGGCGTCCGCCTCACGTTCCATCTGCCGTTCTGGGCGGCCTGGCTGACGGACGGCTCGCTCGACTGGTTCTGGGAGGCCGCCGAGCGGGCCAGCCTCCCGCTCATGATCTTCGTGCCGGGTCAGGCGCCGGCGGTCGGGCCGATCGCCGCCCGGCATCCGCGCCTCCGGCTGATCCTCGATCACCTCGCGCGCCGGGGTGAGCTCAAAGACGACGAGGCCTTCGCAGATCTCGCCGAGGTGCTGGCCCTGGCGCGCTATCCCAACGTGGCGGTGAAGGTCTCGGCCCTGCCCTGCTATTCGAGCGAGCCCTATCCGTTCGCCAACCTCACCAAGCACCTCCGCCGCGTCTGGGAAGCCTTCGGCTCGCGGCGGATGCTGTGGGGGACGGACTACTCGCGGCTGACGGTGCCCTACCGGGACGCCGTTCGGCACGTCCGGGAAGGCATCGACTTCCTCTCCAAGGAGGACCGGGAGTGGATCCTGGGGCGCGCCTGCGCCGAGTGGGTGGGCTGGCGCCTGCTCGCTTGAGCGCCCGCTGCCCTGTTCCTGTGCATTTTGCACAGGAACGGTGCAACCGCTCCCCGCCGGGTCCCGGCAACTCCGCGATTTCCTTCGCCGGGGACGTGGTATCGCGCTTGCGTTCCGCTGCGGCCATGAAAATTCGGCGGGCGATGATGGCCGACACCAAGTCGGTCGCTTCCGACACCAGCATCGCCGCCGCCCTCGCCCTCATGCGGCTTGAGGGTGTCCGACATCTCGCCGTGCTGGACGGAAGCGATTTCCGGGGCGTGGTCTCGAACGGCGATTACCGAAGGCTGCTGGAACGCACGCCACCGGACGAGACGATGCCGAACCTCGCCGACATGACGGTCGCTCAGATCATGACGCCGCGCGAGTGCCTGGTGACGGCCCGCGCGGATGTCTCGCTCGCGCTGGCTGCGCGACTCATGATCGGCAAGAGGATCGGCTGCCTTCCGATCATGGACCGCTTCGGGCGTCTCGTCGGCCTGCTGGACCAGAAAGACGTGGTGGCAGCTCTTCTCAAGGCCCTGGACCGCGTGGCCGCGCAACAGCCGAACGGCAAGGAACCGCAGGCCAAGCGCTGAATCCTGCCCCGCCTCCCCCACATCCCAAGGGGCGGAGGCGAGAGTCATGCTCGAGACCATCGTCGCAACCGCGTTCCTGGCCGCGCTCGTCGTGGTCCCCCTCGCCTGGCGCGTCTGGCGGGATCGCGCCGAGGAGCGGGCGCTGGCCCTGCAGGCCGATCTCCGCGCCGCCATCTTCCGCGCGCTGCACGGCGAGTCGCTGCTCGCGGTGCGGGTGCTCCCGCCCATGCCGTGGCGCCCCGGCCGCGTATTTCTGTCCGCTCCCGCCGGTTGGCAGTGGCTGGTGGAGGCTGCGTGGGGCGAGCTCGTCACCCGCGTGCCCGAGGGATACGAGGTGGTCATCACCCCGGCGCCGCGCGCGCTCCCCAGTCCGGCGCCGCGCGCGCTCAGGCGCGCCGCCTGATGCTGCGCCTCGTCGAGCGAGAGAACGGCGCCGCACCGATCGCCGCCGGGCGGCCCCAGCCCGGCGACGATTCGCGGTCCGACGCCGAGCTTCTCGATGCCTACTCGCGGGCCGTGGTCTCCGTCGTCGAGGAGGTCGGCCCGGCCGTCGTCGGCATCACCGTCGCCGGGCGGGAGGGCGGTCCGGGGGGCATGGGCGCCGGATCGGGCGTGATCATCGCGCCCGACGGCTACGTGCTGACCAACAGTCATGTCGTGCACGGCGCGCGGCGCTTGGAGGTGACGCTGACCGACGGGCGCCGCGTCGAGGCCACGCTGGTCGGCGACGATCCCGCGACCGACCTGGCCGTCATCCGCACGACGGGCACGGGGCTGCCCCACGCGCAGCTCGGCGATTCAGCCGGGCTCCGCGTGGGCCAGCTCGTCATCGCCATCGGCAACCCCTTCGGGTTCCAGTCCACGGTCTCGGCCGGCGTCGTGAGCGCGCTTGGCCGCTCGCTGCGCAGCATGACGGGGCGCCTGATCGAGAACGTCATCCAGACGGACGTCGCGCTCAATCCGGGCAACTCGGGCGGCCCGCTGGTGGACTCGCGGGGACGGGTCGTCGGCATCAACACCGCCATCATCGCGCTGGCGCAGGGCATCAGCTTCGCCATCCCCATCGCCACCGCGACCTGGGTCGTTCCTCAGCTGTTGACCCACGGGCGCGTCCGCCGCGCGTACCTGGGCCTTGTCGCTCAGTCGCGGGCGGTCGCTCGGCGCGTCGTCCGCCGGCAGGGGCTCGCCAACGAGCCCGGCCTGGAGATCGTCTCGATCGAGGCGGACGGACCGGCCGCGCGGGCGGGACTCCAGGAAGGGGACGTGCTGGTCGCGGTCGACGGCCGGCCGATCACGCGGGTCGACGACCTGCACCGCCTGCTCGCGGAATCGGCGATCGGCCGGACGCTCGGTGTGACCGTGCGCCGTGGCCTCGCGCGCCTGGACCTCGCCGTGATCCCGGCGGAGTCGCCCTGAAGCGCGCTTAGGAGCGCTTCATCGGGCGGCCGCAGCAGATCTTCTGCACCATCGCGACCTTCCCGCACTTCGCGCAGCGAAACCCGGCCATGGCTGACCTCTGTGGCGCCTAGTCTAGCAGCCAGGCGGGAGAATGGTGCCCGCCGACTGCGACCGCTGCTCGCCGTTTCGAGCGCCGGCTCCGCCGGCGCAATCCACTGGGGAGGTTCGGAGGGGGCCGTGAGGCCCCCTCTGACTATGAATTTCGGAGGGGGCCGTAACGTCCGCCCCCTCCGATTGGGCTACAGCCGCTCGATGATCGTCGCGATTCCCTGCCCGAAGCCGATGCACATGGTCTGAAGCCCGTACCGCTTGCCCGTCCGCTCCAGCTCGTGGAGCAGGGTCGTCATCAGCTTGGCGCCCGAGCAGCCCAGCGGATGGCCCAGCGCGATCGCGCCACCGCTGACGTTCACCAGGCTCATATTGGGGTGCAGCTCCCGCTCCCAAGCGAGGACGACCGATGCAAATGCTTCGTTTATTTCGAAGAGCGCGATGTCGTCCAGCTTCAGGCCCGCCTTCTTCAGCGCGCGCTGGGTGGCGGGGATGGGCCCCGTCAGCATGATGGTGGGATCGACTCCGGCCAGCGCCGTGGCGACGACGCGGGCCCGGGGCCGGAGGCCCAGCGCCTTCGCCCTCTCCTCCGACATGAACATGAGCGCGGCGGCGCCGTCGGAGATCTGCGACGAGTTGGCCGCGGTCACGACGCCGTCGGGCTTGAAGGACGGGGCCAGCCCGGCCATCTTCTCGCGGTTCACCGGCACCCGTACGCCCTCGTCGGTATCGAAGAGGGCGCCGTCGGGCAGGCTCACCGGCAGGATCTCGCGCGTGAAGCGGCCCTCGGCGATGGCGCGCCCGGCCTTCTCGTGGCTCTGAGCGGAGAACTCGTCCAGCTCCTCGCGCTTGAGGCCCCACTTCTCCGCGATCATCTCGGCGGAGATGCCCTGGGGCACGATCTGATAGCGCTCCTGCAGCGCCGGGGAGAGTGGTCCCTCGCCCGGGCCCATCGCGTTCGAGCCCATCGGCACCCGCGTCATGTGCTCCACGCCGCCGGCGATCACGCACTCGTACTGGCCGGCCATGACGCCCATCGCCGCGAAGTTCGCCGCCTGCTGGCCGGAGCCGCACATGCGGTCCAGGGTGACGCCGCAGACGTCGAGCGGGAGTCCCGCGATGAGCGCCGCGTTGCGCGCGATGTTCATCCCCTGCTCGCCGAGCTGGTCCACGCAGCCCAGGATCACGTCCTCCACCTCGGTGGGATCGAGGCCGACGCGCTTCACCAGCTCGCTCAGCACCAGGGCGGCGAGATCGTCGGGGCGAACGGGCGACAGCTTGCCGTTCCGCTTGCCGACGGCGGTTCGCACGGCTCCGACGATGACGGCGTCTCTCATGAGATCCTCCCGCTTCACTGAATCGCGGTTCATTCTATCACGCGGTGAAGATCTCGCCCAGCGCGCGGCCCTCGGTGGGGGCGATCTTCAGGCCCAGCACGTGCGCGAGCGTCGGCGCCACGTCGCGGCTCCTGATCTCGCCGAGTCGCTGGCCCCGGACGATGCCCGGCCCGGCGGCCAGGAAGAAGGCGCCGATGTCGGGATGCGTCGCCCGCTGACCGTGAGTGCCGCGATAGCGAGGCGGGCCGGCGACCTCGTCGCCCTGCGCGTCGTCGACGAAACAGTAGCCGGCCGCCGCTTCGAAGAGCAGATCGCCGACGTGCGCGTTCTCGGCCGGCGTCGGCAACCCGAGCGCCGCATAGCCCGCCTCGGTCCACACGCGCGCCACCCCTTCGAGCCCGGCCAGCTCGGCGGCCAGGTCGCTGAGCCGCTCGCGGTTCGCGTCTCCCAGCGCATAGAGATAGCCGGCGCCGAGATTCGCGACGAAGCGGGCCTCGCCGCCGGTCACCCGCCCGGCGGCGTCCACCCGCAGCGCGCCGAGCTGGCGGAGCCGGACGTTCAGCCGGATGTCCCTCGTCACGGGGAGAAAGCCGTGATCGGAGACGACGAAGACCGAGGTGCGGTCCGTCAGCTCGCCGGCGGGGAACGTGGCCAGGAAGCGGCCGATGAGCCCATCGACGTAGGCCATCGCCCAGTAGGCCTCCGGCGACCGGGGCCCATGGAGGTGCTGGAAGCTGTCCACGCAGAGGAAGTGCAGCAGCAGGAGATCGGGCGTGTGGCGGCGAACGACGTGGGCGGCGAGGTCGGCGACCATCGCGTCCTTGAGAAACCGCTTGGGGAGCTGTGCCCACTCCCCCTGCCGATCGAGGGGGTAGCCCAGCGCCGCGAGCTCCGTCCACACGGCGCGCGGCGTCCGGGTCTCGAAGACCGTCTGGTCCTTAAAGAAGGGCAGGCAGAAATCGATCGAGGCGCAGTTGCGGGTCGCCGGCCAGTCGATGGCCGCCGTCCGCAGGCCCGCCGCGCGGGCGTGGTCGTACACGGTGGGCGCGCGCAAGAGGTCGGGGGCGTCGTAGACGGGATCGCCGGTCAGATCCTCGGGGCGGGCGGTGGCGCGATTGAGGATGCTGTTGCCCACGACGCCGTGGCGCGCCGGGCTCACGCCGGTCACCAGGCTGACGTGGGTGGGCCAGGTGGTGCTGGGGAAAACGGTGTCCATCCGGCGGGCGACGACACCGCGCTCGCCGAGCGCGCGGAGCGCGGGCAGGCTCGCCGCCGGATCGTCCCAGTAGAAGGCGGCCAGGCCGTCGATGCTGATGACGATCGCGCGCGTCACCCGGACGGCCCCCGCCGGGCCGCGCGCAACCCGTTGGGAACAGGCTGCCGCGGCGCTAGGTCGCGCGCTTGACCTGGTCGCTGAGCTTGCAGAACGCGCAGACCGTCCCCGTGGTCACCTGCCCGCAGCGCACGCACTCTTGCAGGAGGACCGCTTCGGCGCGCTCGAAGGCGGCCCGGGCCTTGTCGAGGAAGCCGAACAGGAAGTTGTGCTTCGCCCCCGGCGAGGCCTCCTCCATCCGGCTGAGGAGCTCCTTGTACATGATCGAGGTGGCGCCCTTGGCGAACGGGCATTCCTCGACGATATAGTCGATCCTCCTCAGGAAGGCGTAGGCGGCGGCCTCGCGCTCGGACAGGCGGTAGAGGGGCTTGACCCGCCGCACGAGCTTGGGGTGCGTGGAGGGCAGCGCGGGCGACTGGCGCGGCAGCGCGTCCGTCTGCCAGTGCATGACGGAGCCGAAGAGCGTCGCCGCCTCGTCGTCGAGGTTGTGGCCGGTGGCCACGACGGGGAACCCGTGCTCCAGCGCCGCGCGGTTCATCAGGTAGCGCTTGCTGAGGCCGCAGCCCGAGCAGGGCGGGCGCCGCGTCACCTCCTTGATGACGGGCACCGGCGCCCCCACCGCGTCGGCCACGCGGGCCACGATCAGCGGCACTCCGCGGGCGGCGGCGAAGGCCTCGCACTTGGCCTTCGATTCCACCGAGTAGTCGAAGATCCCCAGATCGAGGTAGAGGCCGCTGGTCTGGTAGCCCTCCTCGATCATCACGTCCCAGAGCGCCAGCGAGTCCTTGCCCCCGGAGACCGCCACCAGCACGCGCTCGTCGCGGGTGAACATCCGGTGCTTGCGGATCGCCTCCCGCACCTGGTTACGGAAGAACTCGAGGAAGTCGGGCGCGCAGAAGGCGGCGTTGTGCCGCCGCAGCTCGATGACGGCGCCCGCCCCGCACTTCCGGCATTTCATGACCGGCCTAGCCTCCCGACATCACCGGCCGCAGCTCGATCGTGTCCTCGTCGCCCACGACCTGGTCGGCGGTGATGAGCGTGTCGCCCCGGATCACCAGCACGGTCTCGGGAATGACGTCCAGCTCCTTCAGCACGTCCCGTACCCGGCGCCCGCCGGCCACCTCGACCTCGCGCCGCGGGTTGCGCAGCACCACTTTCATGCCCGGGAAACCCTCCGCCGTCTTCGTGAATCGTGCAGAGTATACCGCGGGTTGGCCAGGCGGGCCGCGCGTGCTAGAGTCCCGTGCACGTCGCCCACGAGGAGGTCTCGATGTTCCGCATTGTCCTGATCGCCTTGTTGATAACGACCGTTGCCGCCCCCGCCGCCGCCGAGTACCCCGAGCGTCCGCTCACCATCCTCACCGGCTACCCGGCCGGGGGCATGGTCGACATCGTGGCCCGCGCGCTCGCCGAGGGACTCAAGAAGAAATTCCCGAAGGGCGTCGCCATCGTGACCCGGCCCGGCGCCGGCGGCTCGCTGGCCGTGGCCGAGCTGGTTCAGGCCAAGCCCGACGGCTACACGGTCATCCTGGCGCCACTCTCCACGCTGGTCATCCACCCGCAGCTCAACGACCTGCCGTACAAGACCCCTGACGACTACGAGGCGATCATCAACGTGGTCTCGTTCTACTCGCTGCTGGCGGTGAAGGCCGACGCGCCCTGGAAGACGATCCAGGAGTTCGTGAACGCCGCCAAGGCCAGCCCTGGCAAGCTGCGGGTGGGGTCGCCGGGCGAGGGCACCTCCAGTCACCTGAACTTCGAGGAAATGAAGCGCCTGGCCGGTGTCAACCTCACCCACGTGCCCTTCTCCGGATGGGGAGAGTCGAGCCCGGCGCTCCTCGGCGGCCACATCGAGGGCCTGATGGCCCAGCCCGGCGAGGTCAAGCCGCTGGTCGACGGCGGCAAGATGCGCGTGCTCATGGTCTCCCAAACCAAGCGCCACCCCGCGTTCCCCGACGCGCCGACCGCCAAGGAGCTCGGCTGGGGGGACTCCCCCAGCGGGGCGTGGTTCGCGTTCGTGGCGCCCAAAGGCACGCCGGGGCCCGTGCAGAAGTACATCCACGATGCCGTCAAGGCCGCCATGGAGGAGCCGCAGTTTGTCAACACGATCAAGCAGCGGGTGATCGACATCGACTATCGCGCCGGCGACCAGCTGCGCGCCGATCTGTGGAGGGAGCACAAGAACCACACCGAAATCCTCGCGCGCCTGGGCATGATCAAGAAGAAGTAGTTCGATGATCGAGCGGCTCCTGGCGCTCGCCGTGCTCGCGGCCAGCGGGATGTACCTGGCCAACGCGTTGCCCCTGCCGCACGGCACGGCGGCGCGCCCGGGGCCGGGCTTCTTCCCGCTGGCCGTCGGCGTGTTCGGCGCCACTGTCGCGCTGACATGGGTGGTGAGCGCGCTGCGGCGGGCGCCGGAAGCCGCCGGTGGGCACGCCGCGCCGGCGGCGGGCCGCGGGCGCGTGATCGTCACCGCGGTCCTCCTCGTCGGCTTCTGTCTTCTCCTGCCCTGGACGGGGTATCCCCTGGTCGCGTTCCTCTTCACCGGTCTCCTGCTGCGCGGCCTGGGGGCCGGGTGGACGGCGGCAGTGGCGATCGCGCTCGCCTGCGCCGTGGCCTCCTACTATGTCTTCGGCGTGTTGCTGGGCGTGCCGCTGCCCCGGGGCGTGCTCTTCGACTAGTGCCGTTCCAACTTGTTGATACTAAATCTGTCCACGAACGACGTACACGGTGCCTTCCTAGGCGCGAATAGTTGGAACGGCACTAGCGTGGTGATCTAGGTGCGTGGCGGACTGAGTGCAGTTCGAGCGCCGGCTCCGCCGGCGCAACCCGTTCTGGGGGAGGCTCGGAGGGAGCCGTCGCGCCCTGGGGGCGCGCCTGTGAAGTCGCCCCCTTCGAAAACCTACTGATGGGGCCGCTGGAAGGTCTGGCCTACGGCTTCTCGGTCGCGCTGTCGCCCACCAACCTCTTCGCCTGCTTCCTCGGCGTCCTGGTCGGCACGATCGTGGGAATCCTGCCTGGCATCGGCCCGGTGGGGGCCATGGCCCTGCTCCTGCCGTCGACCTTCGCGCTCCAGCCCGCCACCGCCCTCATCATGCTGGCCGGCATCTATTACGGGGCGATGTACGGCGGTTCGACGACATCGATCCTGGTCAACGTCCCCGGCGAGGCGGCGTCCGTGGTCACCGCGCTCGACGGCTACCAGATGACCAAGAAGGGCCGGGCCGGCGCCGCGCTGGCCGTGGCCGCCGTCGGCTCCTTCATCGCCGGCTCCCTCGGCGTGGTCGGCATCGTCCTGGCCTCCTCCTGGCTGGCCGACCAGGCCCTCCGGTTCGGCCCGCCCGAGTACTTCGCGATGGCGGTGGCGGGACTGCTGCTGCTCTCGCGGCTGTCGGGCGGCTCGGTGATACACGCCTTCGTGCTGGTGGCGATCGGCCTGGCCCTGGGCACCGTGGGCATGGAGCCGATCTCGGCCGTCCGGCGCTTCACCTTCGGCTCCACCCAGCTCTCGCAGGGCATCGAGCTGGTGCCGGTGATCATGGGACTCTACGGCGTGGCCGAGGTGCTCCTGATCGCCGAGTCGGGGATCCGGAGGGCCTACATCGCGACCGTGCGCCTCCGTGAGTTGCTGCCGACCGCCGCCGAATGGAAGATGTCGGGCTGGCCGATCGCGCGCGGCTCCGTCGTCGGCTTCCTCACCGGGCTCATCCCCGGCCCCACCACCGTGCTGGCCACCTTCATTTCCTACACGCTCGAGCGCAAGGTCTCCAGGACTCCCGAGCGGTTCGGCCAGGGCGCCATCGAAGGCGTGGCCGGGCCCGAGGCCGCCAACAACGGGGCCACCGCCGGCGCGATGGTGCCGCTCCTGTCGCTCGGCATCCCCTTCTCGCCGGCGACCGCCATCCTCCTGGGTGCCCTGGTCATCACCGGCATCCAGCCCGGCCCGCTCCTCATCAGCCAGCGGCCCGAGGTGTTCTGGGGCGTGGTGGCCAGCATGTATGTGGGCAACCTCATCCTCTTGATCCTCAACCTGCCGCTGGTCGGGCTGTTCGTGAGTGTTCTGAGATTGCCCCAACACGTGCTGGCCACGCTGGTACTGCTGCTCTGCCTCGTCGGTGCCTACAGCCTGAACAACAGCCAGCTCGACCTCTGGGTCCTCGTCATGTTCGGGATCTTCGGCTACGGCCTTCGCAAGCTTGCCATCGATCCCTCACCGCTGGTCGTCGCCCTCGTGCTGGGGCCGCTGATGGAGAAGACGCTCCGCCAGTCGCTCTTCATGACGCGCGGCGACTGGCTCGAGATCGTGGGGCGACCGCTGAGCGCGAGCCTCCTGGCTCTGGGCGCGCTGGCGCTGGTGGGGCCCCCGCTCGTGCGGCTCGCCCGGCGCCGCCGCCAGGCCCGCCCCCAGCTCTCCGGAGTGCCCGAGTGAGCCTCGGGCGCCACCCCCTCGCCCGCTCTCCCTGGCGCACGCTCGCCAGCCGGCGCGTGTACGAGAACGCGTGGATCCGGGTCCGGGAGGACCTCGCCGAGATGCCGGACGGCCGGACCACCCCTTACGGCGTCGTCGAGTGCCGGCCCTGTGTGGGCATTCTGCCGTTCCTCGACGCGTCCACGGTGGTGCTCGTCGGCCAGTACCGCTACGTGGCCCGCGCCTTCCGCTGGGAGATGCCGACGGGGGCCATGCATCCGGGTGAGAGCGAAGAGGCCGCGGTCCAGCGCGAGCTCCGCGAGGAGGCCGGCTACGAGGCGACGCGCCTGGTCAAGCTGTGCACGTTCGAGACCTCCAAGAGCGTCATCGACGAGACCGCGCACCTCTATCTGGCCGAGGGGCTGCGCCCGGCCCGCACGGCGCCCGACCCGACGGAGTTCATCGAGGTTCGACCGTTCCCCTTCGCCGAGGTGCTGCGAATGGTGGAGACCAGCGAGATCACGGACGCGATGACCGTCATCGCGGTCCTGCACGCCGCGCGGCGCCTGGGCCTCTGAGGCCCCGCCGGGCGCTCAGCCGCCGGGCGTCTCCTACTTCGAGGAGGCGAGGACGATCGAGCCGGTCGGCGCGGCCACGCCGCCGAGGGGCTCCAGCGTGATGGCGAACACCTCCACCGGCCCCCCGCCAGGCGGGACCTTGTGACTGGCCTGGCCGGCGGCGTCGACCTGAAAGACGCCGGCCGGGCTCGGTTTTCCGCCGGTGATGGTCCACAGCTCGTATGTCTTGCCTTCGGGCGCGGGCGGAAGCTTCGCCACGAAGACGTGACCGCCGGCCGTCGCATGCCAAACCACGCGGCCCCGCGCCTCGGGGCTGGGCCCGGCGCCGCGCAGCGCGATCACGCGGGTGGCGGGATCCTGCAGCAGCTCGACGACCCTCTGATAGAGGGCCGCGCCCTCGCGCAGCGCGGCCTCCTCGCGGCGGAGCTGCTCGCGGAGCGCGCTGGTCTCGCGCGCGATCTTTCCCAGCCGCGCTTCGTACCGGGCGGCCACGTACATCCCCGTGAGGAAGCCGCCGACGATCATCGCCGCCGCCGTGACGACCGTCCAGCGCAGCCAGGCGGCGCGGAGGTCGTCGCGCCTCGTCGGTGCCCGCCCCGTCGCCGCGATCCGCTCCAGGAGCGCTTCCTTCACATGTCGCGGCGCCGCCCCGGGCGTCTCGCGTACCAGCGCGGCCAGCGCCTGGCGGGAATCGCGCAGGATCGCCTGGCAGCGGGCGCAGCCCGCTGCCAGGTGCGTCTCGAACTGCGCCAGCTCTTCGCCGTCGAGAGCGCCGAGCGCGTAGGCCGCCGCCTGGGTGTCGAACGGGTCGTGGCTCATGTCGCCTGCTGCCTCATGGCCTCGCGGAGCCGCTCCAGCCCCAACCGCATCCGCGTCTTCACCGTGCCGAGCGGCTGCTTGAGCCGCTCCGCGATCTCCGTCTGCGTGAGCCCGCCGTAATACGCGAGCTCGATCACCTCCCGCTGGACGTCGGCCAGCCGGTCGAGCGCGTTCCTGACCACCGAGCGATCGGCGGCCCGTTCGGCCGCGTCACCGCCCATCCCCGGCGGCGCGGCGGCGACGGCCTCCTCGACCGGCGCCACGAATGTTTCGTTTCTTCTACGGATGGACCGCACCCGGTCGATTGCTCGCGTCCGCGCGCGCATGACAACCCAGGCCTCGGGAGTGCCGCGCCCGGGATCGTAGGTCGACGCCGCCTGCCAGGCCTCCCAGAAGACGTCTTGAAGGACGTCGGCGGCATCCGCGCGCTCGCGCAGGATGCGGAGGATCAGCGGATAGACCAGCGGGGCATACCGATCGTAGAAATGGCTGAACGCGTCGCGGTCGCCGGCGGCCATCCTGTGGATCAGGTCCGCCCCCGCGCTCGACATGACCCGCCATTTAGTATCAAAGCGCCCCAGGGTTGGCAAGCGAACTAGCCCCTCAAAACCCTACGAGCCCAACCCTGCGCCCGGATCTCTCCCGCCGGCCGCCCCTCGCTCCCAGGTCGAAAGTCAGCGGCCGGCAGGTTGCAATCCCGGACACTCCTTGTCCCGGCGTCGCCCGGATCATAGACTTCGGCATGCCGAACCTCTTCGAGGGGATCCCCCGGTCGCTCCCGGACGAGCAGGTCGAGATCCTCCTAGTACCGTTCCAACTTGTTGATACTAAATCTGTCCACGAACGACGTACACGGTGCCTTCCTAGGCGCGAATAGTTGGAACGGCACTAAGCGCGGACGGCGTGAGGCTCGAGCGCATCGTGTCCACGGGGCAGGCGACGCCGCCCGGCCAGTGGTACGACCAGGAGACGAACGAGTGGGTCGCGGTCCTGCACGGCAGGGCCGGACTGAGGTTCGAGGGTGAGGACGCGATCGTCGTGATGGGTGCCGGCGACCACGTGCTGATTCCTGCTCACCGCCGCCATCGCGTCGAGTGGACCGACCCCGACGAGCCGACGATCTGGCTCGCGCTCCACTACGGCGACGGCGCGGGGGCCGCTACTTCCTGACGACGCGACGGGCCTTCAGCTCGTGGCGGGGCAGGCTCCGCAGCGGCACCGGACGGACCTCGAGGCGGATGCCCAGGTCCGCGCGCAACGCCTCCTGGACGGTACGGCTCAGGCTGGCGTCCTCGGCCTCGATGAGCACGCGCAGCTCGTCCAGCGCGCCCTGGCGGAAGACCTCGATCTGGAACTCGTCGATGGCGGGGAACCGGCGCACGATCCCCTCGATGGCCGAGGGGAAGACGTTCACGCCGCGCACGATCAGCATGTCGTCCAGGCGGCCGAGGATGCCGCCGGGGAGGCGCATGAAGGTACGCCCGCAGGCGCAGGGCTGGTCGGCCAGGCGCACGCGGTCGCCGGAGCGATAGCGGATCGCCGGCGAGCCGGCGCGTCCGAGATTCGTCAGCACCAGCTCGCCTTCCCGGGCCGGGGCGCCGGTCGCCGGATCGATCACCTCGGGGATGAACTCCGACTCGTTGACGTGGAGGCCGCTCTGCTCGGCGCACTCGTAGCCGTAGGCTCCCATCTCCGTCATGCCGGCATGGTCGAACGCCCGCGCGCCCCAGCCCTCCTCGATGCGCGCGCGCACCGCCGGGATCCCGGCGCCCGGCTCTCCGGCGTGCACGGTCACCCGCACCGGGAGCTTGGGCAGATCGATCCCCCGCTCGCGTGCCACCTCCACGAGATGGAGCGCGTAGGAGGGCGTAGAGACGAGCGCGGTGACCCCGAGCCTGTCCATCCACTGAAGGCGGGTCGCGGAGTCCTGGCCACCGCCCGGGATCGCGAGCGCGCCCAGGGCGCGGGCGCCCTCGAATCCCGCCCAGAAACCGATGAAGAGGCCGAAGGAGAAAGGAAAGAAGACGCGGTCGGCGGGCGTGATACCGGCGGCGCCGAGCACGAAGCCCCAGCACCGGATCCACCAGGCCCAGGAGTCCTGGGTGTCGAGCCACCGCAGGGGCTGGCCGCTGGTGCCCGACGTCTGGTGCACACGAACGAAACGCTCCAGAGGATAGGTCAGGTTGGTCCCGAAGGGCGGGCGCTCGGCCTGGTCCTCGGCAAACTCGCTCTTCTTCGTCGGTGGCAGGCGCCGGAAGTCGTCCCAGTCCTGGAGATCGTCGACCGAGCGGATCCCCGCCGGCGCCCACTGGCGCCGGACGAAGGCGTTGCCCGCCCCGGGCGCCAGCAGCGCCCCAGCCAGCCGGCGGAATTTGCGCCACTGGAGCTCCCGGAGCCTCTCGCGCGGCAGCGTCTCCAGGGCGCGATCGAACACGTCAGATCCTCAGTGGCGGAGCTTGAAGCGCTGGATCTTGCCGGTGGCCGTCTTGGGCAGCTCGCTCACGAACTCGATCCATCGGGGGTACTTGTACGGCGCGATCTTGTCCTTGACGAACGCCTTCAGCTCCTCGCCCAGCCCCGCGGAGGCGGCGGCGGGCTCCTTGAGGACCACGAAGGCCTTGGGCTTGATGAGCCGGTCGCTGTCCTCCTTGCCGACGACGGCGGTTTCGAGCACCGCGGGATGCTTGATCAGCGTCGCCTCCACCTCGATCGGCGACACCCAGATGCCGCCGACCTTCAGCATGTCGTCGGAGCGCCCCGCGTACCAGAAGTAGCCGCTCTCGTCCTGATAGTATTTGTCGCCCGTCTGGATCCAGGGCCCGAAGAGGGTCTCCTTGGTCTTGTCGTGCTTGTTCCAGTAGTAGGCCATCGTGGAGTCGCCCCGGACTCTCAAATTCCCGATCTCTCCCGGCCGAACGGGACGCCCTTCGTCGTCCACGATGACCGACTCGTAGCCGGGCACGGGGAGCCCGGACGAGCCGGGCCGCACGGCCCCGGGACGGTTGGACAGGAAGATGTGCAGGATCTCCGTCGTGCCGATCCCGTCGACGATCTCCACGCCGAAGCGCTCGCGCCAGCGCGTGTAGATCTCCTCGGGCAGCGCCTCCCCCGCCGAGACGCAGAGACGGAGCGAGGAGAGGTCGAACCGCCGTTCGGCCTCTTTCACGGCCAGCATCGCCGCGTAGAGCGTGGGGACCCCGAAGAACAGGGTCGGGCGCTGCCGGGTGAGAATCTCGAAGGCGGCCTCCGGCGTCGGGCGATGAGGATAGAGCACGCTCTGGGCGCCGACGCCCATCGGGAAGTAGCCGGCGTTGCCCAGACCGTAGGCGAAGAAGAGCTTCGCCGCCGAGAAGACCTTGTCGCTGGGCCGGATGCCCAGCACCTGCTTGGCGTAGGTCTCCGTGCAGATCCACATGTCGTGGTGCAGATGCACGGCGCCCTTGGGAAAGCCCGTGGAGCCCGAGGAGTAGAGCCAGAACGCCGCGTCGTCCCGGCCCGTGGATGCGGCTTCGAGCCGGCCCGCCGCTCTTCCGATCCGGTCCTCGTAGGACAGGTAGGGGCCGGGCTGGCCGCCGGCGATCAGTACGTGGCGGAGGTGGCGCGCCTGACCCAGCACGGGGCCGGCCTCGGCCAGAAGCGGGGCGGAGATGACGGCGACCTTCGCCCGGCTGTCGTCGAGAAAGTAGAGGTAGTCGGCCCCGCGCATGAGGGTGTTCACGGGTATCGGCACCGCGCCGATCTTGATCGCCCCCCAGAAGGTACCCAGGAACTCGGGCGTGTCGAGGCACAGCACCAGGACGCGGTTCTCCCTCTCCACGCCCAGCTCGAGCAGCGCGTTGCCGGTGCGGTTGGCGAGATCCTGGACGTCGGCGTACGTCAGCGCGCGGTCCTCGTAGAAAAATGCCGGCGAGCCGCCGCGACCCTCGGCGACGTTGCGATCGACGAAGTGGGTGGCGACGTTGAACTGTGCGGGCAGGTGCTCCGACGCGTTCATCGCGGCTCCTTGTAAACGTTACCCACGAACGTCCGTGGCATCGCCATTGCTCCCCAAAGGGCGCGGGGAGGTACCTATGAAACCGCTTACGGCCATACTGCTCAGCGCCCTGCTGGTACTCGGCATCGTCGGCGCCGCCGCGGCTCAGTCCGGCGGCCCCGCGCCTGGCAGCAGCACGTCCAACCCCGAGACCAAGGCCGACAATCCCACCGACCGGGGGAACGACCCCACGCCGCGCCCGGCGCCCCCGGAGAGAAGCGGCGAACAGCCCAACGTGAACGTCGACATCAAGTCGGAGCGCGACGACGGCTCCGCCTCGCCGCGCACGTCCGCCGAGCCGACCCGCATCTTCGGTCTCAGCCCGATGGTCGTGGTCCTGCTGGCCGCGGGGCTGTTCGTCGTCGTCGTCCTGGCGCTCGTCTCCATGACCCGCGGCACGGCCTCGCGCAGCGACGTCGACCTCGACCGGAGACTCTGACCCTCTCAGCGGCGCTCGCGGCGCCGCTGTCCCGCCGTGGCCCGCCGGCCGGCCGTGGCCGGCCGGCGGCCGCCGCGCGCCGGCCGGGTGGGGCGCACCGCCATCGCCTCGATCTCGACCAGCAGCTCGGGGCGCACGAGCCGGCTGACGACCACCAGGGTGTTGGGCGGAAAGACCCCGTCCGGGAAAAATCCGGGGAAGGCCTCCGAGCGCGCCTTCATGAAGCCCGGGATGTCGTCGGGCCGCGTCAGGAACGTCTGAAACCGCACGACGTCGCGCATCGTGCATCCGGCCGCCTCGATGACGGCGCGCACGTTCGCCAGCGCCTGCTTCGTCTGCGCGACGATGTCGCCCTGGACGACCTGGCCGTTGGGCGCCATTCCCACCTGACCGGCGACCACCACGATCTCCCCACTCGGCGCCACCATCCCGTGGGAGTACATCCCCAGCGGCGTCCCCAATTCCTTCGGCGTGACCGCTCTGGGCATCGTTCCGTAACCTCCCGTTCAGTCGAGGCGGACGTACTCGAAGTCGATGGGCTTGCCGTTGATCCCGCGGGCGGGCGCCGCGATCCAGTTGGTGAACTTGCCCAGCGCGATGACCGGATGCATCAGGCTCGCCAGGTAGGCGCGGTCCCTCTCGCCCGGCAGCCACTCGTCCCCTTTGGCGCTCCACTCCGCTTCGCTGATCACCCGGCCCTCGGGTGACACCCGAGCCTCGGCGAAGCTTCCGATAGCCCGGTGGAAGCCGCGGTGCGGCAGCTTCAGCTCGAAGGCGATCCCGTGCTTCTTGATGATCTGGTTCCAGCGGTCGACCCCGCGCTGGCAGTCGGCGATGTAATCGTCGCGCAGCCGCTCGTTGAGCGCGGTCAGCGCCGCCAGCGGGCGGGTCACGATCCGGTCGCCCTCCAGCAGCGTGATCGGATAAGTGGCCTCCATCAGCCGGTGATCGTCCTCCTGCTTGGTCTCCTCGAAGCGGCCCTTCAAACCGGTGGTGTAGTAGTTCGCGGCGTTGGTCGAGATCTCCGATCCGAACAGGTCGAGCGACACCGAGTAGTGGAGGTTGACGTACCGCTGGATGGTGGGCAGGTCGATCGCGCCCTCCTGGCGCACGTCGTCGGTCTTCTCCTGGCGCATCAGCTCGCAGGTCCGCTGGACGATGCGTCCCACGCCGGTCTCGCCCACGAACATGTGGTGAGCCTCCTCGGTCAGCATGAACCGGCAGGTGCGCGACAGCGGATCGAAGCCGCTCTCCTGGAGGCTCGCCAGCTGGTACTTGCCGTCGCGGTCGGTGAAGAAGCTGAACATGAAGAAGCTCAGCCAGTCGGGCATCGGCTCGTTGAAGGCGCCCAGGATGCGCGGCTTGTCGGCGTCGCCCGAGTGCCGCTGGAGCAGCGCCTCCGCCTCCTCGCGGCCATCGCGCCCGAAGTAGGCCTGGAGGAGGTAGACCATGGCCCAGAGATGCCGCCCCTCCTCCACGTTGACCTGGAACAGGTTGCGCAGGTCGTAGACCGACGGGCAGGTGCGCCCGAGGTGACGCTGCTGCTCGACCGAGGCCGGCTCGGTGTCGCCCTGGGTGACGATCAGCCGCCGCAGCACGCCGCGGTGCTCGCCGGGCACTTCCTGCCAGGCGGCCTGGCCCTGGTGGTCGCCGAAGCCGATCACGCGGTCCGGCTCGGTCTCGGCCAGGAAGATCCCCCAGCGATAGTCGGGCATCTTGACGTAGTCGAACTGCGCCCAGCCGTCCCTGTCCACGCTCACAGCCGTTCGGAGGTACACCCGGGTCGCCTGAAAGCCCTCCGGGCCCAGGTCCAGCCACCACTGGAGGAACTTCGGCTGCCAGTCCTCCAGGGCGCGCAGCAGGCGGCGGTTCTCTCTCAAGTCGACGTTGTTCGGAATCCGCTCCAGGTAATCGACGCCCGTCATCACACTCTCCTTCGGTCGAACTCGCTGCGCTGGCCAGTGCCATATACGGAAAGTCCGCCCTTGGGACCGACGGCGTTGGGCCGCTGGAAGATCCAGTTCTGCCACGCGGACAGGCGGCCGAAGATCTTGGTCTCGAGCGTTTCCGGCCCGGCGAACCGGAGCGACGCCTCCATGCCGGTGAGCGCGTCGGGCGAAAACGCCGCGCGCTCCTCCAGGGCCAGGCGGACCTCGTCGTCCCAGTCGATGTCATCGGGGGTGGCGGTCACCAGGCCCGCGTCGTCCGCGGCGGCGGCGTCGAGGTCCTGGCCGATCCGGCCCTTCAGGTCGTCGACGCGGCCGGGCTCGCCGAGGAAGCGGCTGGCCAGGCGCGTCAGCCCGTTGGCCATGGGATAGGCGCCGAAGTTCATCTCGGTCAGGCGAAGCGTCGCGGGCGGCCGGCCGTCGCCCTCCCGCGCGCCGGCCAGCATGTAGGAGCGATCGGCAGCCAGCGCCAGCTCGAGCAGCGTACCGGTGAAGCAGGAGTCCGGCTCGATCAGCGCGAAGACCGAGCGCGCCGAGACGTCGATCCGCTTCAGCGTCCGCTTGAGAAAGAGGCGGATCTCGCGGGCCAGCCAGTCGCCCGGCTGATCAGCCAGCAGGCGATCGTGGGCCTCGACCAGATCGGCGCTGCCGGCGGTCCTGAACACCCACAGGCCGATCTCCTCCTCGTTGGTCCTCAGATGGAGGATCAGATCGTCCAGCTGGCGCGCCAGCGCCAGCGGCCAGAACGCGTCGCCCAGCCCATGGATCCCCGCCGCGTCGGCCGGCGGTGGGGCGCTGGGGCCGCTGATGGTGATCTCGGCGACGCCGCGGGCGCGATCGATGGCGCAGGCGATGTGGGCGTAGGCGATCCGATCGCCGTCGATCGTGCGATCGAGCGGCCTGAGCGCGATCCCCCGCGCGGCGGCGGGCCGGTCGCTGCGGGCGGCCCGCTCGGCAGCGCGCCCCCGGGCCGTCGCCTCCAGCCTCGAGCGCGGCACCAGCTCGTCCACCAGCCCCCAGTCGAGGGCCCGCTGGCCCTTGATGCCCTCCTCGATCGTGCAGAAGACGTCGGCCCGATCGCGGCGCACGTGGCGCTTGTCGACCAGGCGGGTCAGCCCACCCGTCCCCGGCAGGACGGCGAGGAGGGGCGTCTCCGGCAGGGCCACCGAGGTGTTGCCGTCGTCGGCCATGATGATGCGCTCGCAGGCCAGCGCCAGCTCGTAGCCCCCGCCGGCGCAGGGGCCGTTGATCGCGCAGATCCAGACCTGCCGCGACTCCGCCGAAGCCTCCTCGAGAGCATTGCGCGTCTCGTTGGTGAACTTGCAGAAGTTCACCTTGAAGCCGTGGGACGACTGGCCCAGCATCCGGATGTTGGCCCCCGCGCAGAAGATGCGCTCCTTGGCCGAGGTGAGGATCACCGCGCCGACCTCCGGATGCTCGAAGCGCAGGCGCTGAATGGCATCGTACAGCTCGATGTCCACGCCGAGGTCGTAGGAGTTGAGCTTCAGCTCGTAGCCGGGGCGGAGCCCCCCGTCCTCCTTCACGTCCATGGCCAGAGTGGCGACGCGGCCGTCGATGCTCAGCTTCCACTGCCGGTACCGCGACGGCTCGGTTCTGAAGTCGATGGGGGGAAGGGCGCGTCCGCTGTCCGTCATATCCGTGTCCTATCCGAGGATGACCCAGAGGGCGCGGGCCTTACGGCTCCCGAGATTTTCCCAGCCGTGCGGCAGCCCGCCGTCCAGCAGGGCGCTGTCGCCGGCCTCCAGCACGTGGCGCTCGCCGTTGTACAGGAGCGCCGCCTGGCCCTCCAGCAGGTAGAAGAGCTTCATCTGGCCGGGCTTGATGATGACCTTGTCCGTGTCCACGCCCCGCGACTTCGAGGTCAGTGTGGACACCACCGCCCGGATCTTGCCCTGGAACAGGCCGGCGCCCAGCACCGCCCACTGCTCGCGGGCGCCGTCGAAGGAGACGACCGGGTAGTCCCTCTTGCGGGAGACGACCAGACTGCCCGCCGGCTGGCCGTCGAAGAGCGCCGCGATCGTCACGCCCAGGGCGGCGGCCAGTCTCCGCAGCGTGTTGAGCGAGGGCGTCAGCCGTCCCGACTCGATCTGGGACACCATGCTGGGTGTCAGCTCCGCCTTCTCGGCGAGCTGGCGCTGGGGCAATCCGCGCTCCACCCTCAGCGCCCGGACCCGCTCTCCGAGGGCGGTCATGCGACCTCCTCCTCGACGCGCCCCTCGCCGTCGAGCCCGCCCAGTCGGCGCAGCGCTCTCGCGACGAACACGCGGGTCATCCTCTTCCGGTAAAAGTGGGCGTAGTCGGTGTTGTCGAGCGGCTTGGCGGGGCCGGCGGCCAGGTCGGCCACGCGCGCGATCACATCATGCGTCAGGCGCTCGCCGACGAGCGCGGCGGCTGCCGCCGGGGCCGGGCGGGGCAGCGGCGCCACCGCCCCCAGGACGATCTTCGCGTCACCGACCACCGCGCCCTCCATCCTCAGCGCCACCGCCACGCCGAGCACCGGGAAGTCGAACGAGCCACGCCGCCGGAGCTTGAGATAGGCCGACGTCCAGCCGTCGGCGGGGGGCAGCAGGATGTCCGCCAGCACCTCGTCCGGCCGCTTGGCCAGGTACTCGATCCCGTCGTCCCGGTAGATCGCCTCGACGGGGATGGTGCGCTCGCTCGCGGCGCCCACCAGTCGCACGCGGGCGCCCAGGCTCCAGAGCACGGGGGCGGTGTCCGACGACGACACCGCCCAGCAGCGCGGGCTGCCGGGCGCCACCAGACAGATGTCGCCGTCCTTCTTCATGCAGAACCCGATGGCCTTCCGCCACTCGTACGCCTGGTTGTAGTAGTTGCAGCGCGTGTCCACGCACACGTTGCCGCCGATCGTGCCCATGTTGCGGAGCTGTGGGGAGGAGACCAACCCGGCCGCGGTCGCCAGTGCCCCGTAATGGCCCGCGATCTCCGGATGCCGCGCCACCGCGGTGAGCGTCGTGGTGGGGCCGATCCTCAGCCCTTCCCGCGCGCTGCCGCTCACGCCGCGGAGCTCCGGGATCGCGCCCAGCCCGACCAGGACCTTGGGCTCGAACTGCCGCCGCTTCATGTTCGGGTAGAGATCGGTGCCGCCGGCCACGAGCATCGCCTCGCCGCGCTCGGCGACGGCGCGCGCCGCCTCGGCGACCGTCGGCGGCGCCAGGTATCTGAACGCCGGCAGACGCATCATCGCCGCTGACCTGTCGGCGATCCGCCGCGGACGTCCGAGGCTGGCCGCGTGCTTCGCGGCGCGCCAGCACCGGGAGAAATCGCGGTGGCGAGCCGGGGGCGGGCAGCGGTCGGAGACCCGTATCTTCTGGGCGTTGTTGCAGCAGACACGTTCATCGTGGCTCGTTGACACGCGCCACGCTCCGGCGGGACGGCGTGGTCGACGACTGCTGCCCGCCCCCGGCTCGTCACCGCTGATTACCAGAGTTGGGAGCGTCGGCGAAAGGCCGGACGGCGCTGGCCTCGGCCGGTTGGCCGAACGCGGACTCGACGACGATCGGCTCCTTGAACGTGAAGAGCGGGATCCGCTCGGGTCCGACGCGGGGCGGTTTGCCCTGCCGCCGGAGCTCGAGCCCCTTGAGGATCTTCTCCGGCCCGATGGGAACCTCGTCGATCCGCACGCCGATCGCGTCATAGACGGCGTTGGCGATGGCGGGGATCACCGGGAGCAGCGGCCCCTGGCCCGCCTCCTTGGCGCCGAACGGGCCCTCGGGGTCGTCGGTCTCCACCAGGATCGTATGGATCTCGGGCGTCTCCAGCGTGGTGGGGCTCTTGTACTCGAGCATCGAGGGGTTCTTGTGCAGGCCCTTGCGGAAGATCTGCGCCTCCATGAGCGCCTCGCCGATGCCCATGTAGACCGAGCCCTCGACCTGGCCTTCCACCAGCAGCGGGTTCAGCGCGCGCCCGATATCATGTCCGATCCACACGTCGTGCAGTTCTATCTCTCCGGTTTCCTCGTCGACCGTCAGTTCGACCACACATGCAGAGTACGAGTAACAAGGCGACGGTCCGACTCCCCCTCCCCTGTACTTGCCGGCGCGCTTGGGAGGCGCATACGAGCCGGCGAACGCCAGCACGCCGTGCACCGACTCGGCCAGCTCGACCGCCTGCGCGAACGGGATCGCCTTGTCCCAGTCGTCGGGCACGCCGACCTTGCGGTCGCGGAACGCGAGGCGCTCCGGCTCCACCCCCAGCTTCCGCCCCACCGCCTCCGCGATCGCGCCCTTGAGCCGCTCGGCGGCCTGGATCGCCGCGGTCCCGCACATCAGCGTCACCCGCGAGGAGTAGGAGCCGAGATCGACGGGCGTGAGATCGGTGTCGGCGGCGTGCACGCGGATGTCCTTGGGATCGATGCCCAGGATCTCGGCGGGCAGATAGGCGAGGATCGAGTCCGAGCCCTGGCCGATGTCGGTGGCCCCGCAGAGCACGGCGACGCCGCCGCCGCGGTCCGCCCGGAGGATCACCCCCGAGTGCGGCATGCTGTTCCAGTAGATGGCCGTGCCCGCTCCCGTCAGATAGGCCGAGCAGGCGATGCCGATCCCCCGACGCTTCGCGCCGGGCTGCGCGCCCCGGGCGATCCCCCAGCCCTTCCACTTCCGGCACCAGCCCGAGGCCTCGACGACCTTGTCGATGCACTCGCCGAGCCCGATGGTCGTGACCGTGAGATGGTTGGCCGTCTTGGTGAAGGGCTCGTGCAGGATCCACTTGCGCATCTCGGCAGGGTCGAGGCCGAGCTGCTCGGCGGCCTTATCGATCTGGCACTCCAGGGCGAAGCGCGGCTGGGGCGTGCCGTGGCCCCGCTTGGGGCCGCAGGGCGGCTTGTTGGTGAAGATCCGCGCGCCCTCGAACTTGTACACCGGAATCTTGTACGTCACCGGATTGATGACGCCCGTGTAGAAGACGGAGGCGACGCCGTACGAACCGTAGGCGCCGCCGTCGAGCCAGGTCTTCAGGTGGCAGCCGGTGATGCCGCCGTCCCCGGTGAAGCCGGTCTTGATCCACATCAGCACCGGGTGCCGGCCGCGGTGGATGTAGAAGACCTCCTCCCGCGTGCAGGCGATCTTCACCGGGCGGCCGGTGAGCTGCGAGAGCTTGCACGCCGCGATCTCGTGAGCGAAGGGATCGAGCTTGCCCCCGAAGCCTCCGCCCACGGCGGTGGCGATCACGCGGATGTGGGCCGCCGGCACGTCGAGGATCTTGGCCAGCAGCCGGTGGACGTAGTGCGGGGTCTGCGTGGACGACCAGAGCGTCAGCTTACCGTCCGGGCCCCAGGCGGCCACCGCCGCGTGCTGCTCCATCGGCAGGTGCGTGTTGCCCTCGTAGAAGAAGACGTCCTCGCGCACCAGATCCGCGCGGGCGAAGGCGGCCTCGACGTCGCCGAACTGGAGCGACACGTTCTTGTGGACGTTGGGGCCGTCGCCGTATTCGTGGATGCGGATTTCGGGGTGCGCCAGCGACTCCTCGATGGACATGAGCGGCCGCAGCGGCTCGTACTCGACGTCGATCAGCTCGCACGCGCGGCCCGCCGTCTCCTCGTCCACCGCGGCCACCGCCGCCACGGCGTCGCCCACCATCCGGACCTTCTCCGTGAAGAGCGCTTCCTCGTCCTGGGAGACGGGCAGGATGCCGAACTTCACCCGGGGCAGGTCCCAGCCGGTGATGACCGCGTAGACGCCCGGCAGCGCCTGGGCGCGGGTGGTGTCGATGCCCCGGATCAGGGCGTGGGGGTGCGGGGATCTCAAGATTTTGCCGTAGGCCATGCGGGGCAGGAAGAGGTCGTCGGCGTACTTCGTCTCGCCGGTGACCTTCGCCCAGGCGTCGATCTTGGGCAGCGGCCGGCCGATGACCGAGAACTCGTGCTTCCCCTCGGAGGGGGGCTCCGCCCCCCTTCCGAACCTCCCCCCGTCGGGGGCCCGGGCGGAGCCCGCGCTCGGAACCCGCGGATCCACGCTCATGACGCGGCGCCCATCCGGAGGGCGGCGAGCTCGACGGCGTCGAGGATCTTGGTGTAACCGGTGCAGCGGCAGAGATTGCCGGCCAACGCCTCCTTGATCTCGGGGCGGGTCGGCGCGGGGTTGTCCTCGAGGAGCGTCCGGGCCGTGAGGAGGATCCCCGGCGTGCAGTAGCCGCACTGGGCGGCGCCCAGCTCGGCGAAGGCTTGCTGGAGGGGGTGGAGCACACCGCCCTCGGCCATGCCCTCCACCGTGCTGATCGCGCGCCCCTCCATTTCGACGGGCAGCGCCAGGCAGGAGAGCACCGGCTCCCCCTCCACCAGCACCGTGCAGGTGCCGCACTCGCCCAGCTCGCAGCCGTGCTTGGTCCCCGTCAGGCCCAGGTCCTCCCGGAGGACCTCGAGCAGCGTCTTGTGGACCGGCACGAGGACTTCGTGGGTCTCGCCGTTGACCGTCAGGCTGAGGCGCGTCTTCATCGGAGACTCCGCCGGCACGAGTTCACCAGGGCTTAATTTGACTTTAAAAATACTTAATCAGGGCCGGGCCGTCAAGGCATTTAGGATAGCGGCCCTGGAGGTGGCCCATGTCCTACGCGCGGACCCGCGACGGGGTGCGGATCTACTACGAGCAGCACGGCCGCGGCACGCCGCTGGTGCTCGCCTACGGCATCGGTGGCAACGCCGACATGTGGGACGTCAACCGCGAGGCCCTCGCCGCCCGCCACCGGCTCGTCCTCTGGGAGCCCCGGGGGCATGCGCGCTCGGACAGCCCGGAGGACCCGGCGAAGTACTCGTTCGCCCACTGGGTCGGCGACCTCAAGGCGGTGCTCGACCACCTGCACATCCGTCGGGCCCACGTGGGCGGGCTCTCGCTCGGCGGCGGCATCGCCACCCGCTTCACGCTGCGCCACCCGGCGCACGTCAGCTCGCTCCTGGTGACCAACTCCTCGTCGGCGGCGGGCCTGCCGCTCTCCGTCGACAATCTGATGTTGCGCGCCCGATCGATCGAGATCACGCTGACCAAGGGCATGGACGCCATGGCCGAGTTCGCCATGACCGCCAACCCCAACGTCTCCGAGCGGCTCGCGCTCGACCCGAACGCCAAGCAGGAGTTCTACGAGGAGTACCGCCGGCTCACGCCCGTCGGCTACGCGAACTCGCTGCGGGCGCTCCTGGCCATGGACCACATCACCGCCACGCTGTCCCGCATCCGCGTGCCCGTGCTGCTCATCGGCGGCGATCGCGACCCATCGCTCGGCCCCATGAAGCTGATGCACCAGAAGGTCCGGGGCTCGCGGCTCGTCGTGCTCTCGCCGGCAAGCCACTTCGCCAACCGCGACCAGCCCGACGCGTGGAACCGCGCCGCTCTCGAGTTTCTGGCGCGCTGCGACGGGCGGCCCCGGGCTCTTAACCTGACTTCGAGGACGGGACACTAGCCGGGCTTCTTCTTCGTCCGGGGGCGCGCGTGGCTCTGGAGCCCGCGCTCCCAGAGGTACTCCTTCTCGCCCAGCTGCTTGCCGACCCAGCGGCCCAGCACGAAGAAGACGTCGCTGAGGCGGTTGACGTAGCGGAGCGGCCCTTCGCCGATCGGCTCCGCCCGCGAGAGCTTCAGGATCTCGCGCTCGGCGCGGCGGCAGACGGTGCGCGCCTGGTGCAGGAAGGCGCCGATCCTCCCGCCTCCGGGCAGCGTGAACGATTTCAAGGAGGGCAGATCCTTCTGGCAGTAGTCCATCAGGCGCTCGAGGGCCGTCACCTGCTCCTCGCCCACCTTGAACATGCCCTCGTAGGCGGCCTCGGGGGGCGTGGCCAGCTCGCTGCCGAGATCGAAGAGCTCGTTCTGGATCTTCCTCAACACCTCGTCGAGCCAGCGGTGGTGCTCGCCCTCCGACAGGCGCTCCTCGTTGAAGGTGCGCACGATGCCGACGATCGCGTTCAGCTCGTCGACGGTGCCGTAGGCGACGATGCGGGGCGAATCCTTGGGCACGCGCCGGCCGCCGACCAGCGCCGTCTCGCCGCCGTCGCCGGTGCGGGTGTAGACGCGGGTGATGCTGATGGGCATGGTGGCCTCCGTGTGACCCGCTATTCTACCGGGAACGCCCGTCCATTCTGCTTGATCCGGAGGCAGGGCTCGGGGATCATCTCCGCGTGAGACATCGCGCCCGCGCCGTGCTGGGCACCGCCGCCGGCGCCCACTTCCTGCACGACGGCTTCTCCGACATCCTCTATGTCCTGCTCCCGCTCTGGGCCGCGGAGTTCCGGCTGAGCTTCGCCCAGGTCGGCATGATCCGCACGGCGTATACGGGCGGCATGGCGCTCTTTCAGATCCCCGCCGGCTTCCTCGCCGAGCGGTGGGGGGAGCGCCGCCTGCTGGCCGCGGGCACCGCGGTCACGGCGCTGGGCTTCGTGGCGGCCGGCTGGGCCGGCGGCTTCACGTCGCTGCTGGCGATTCTGCTGCTCGCCGGGCTGGGCTCGGGCGTCCAGCATCCGCTCTCCTCCTCGCTCGTGTCCCAGGCGTTCGAGACGGGCGGCCGGCGCGCCGCGCTCGGGACCTACAACTTCTCGGGGGACCTGGGGAAGGTCGCCGTCCCGGCCGCCGTCGGGCTGGCGGCAAGCCTCGTGGGCTGGCGCGCCGCCGGCGCCGCCTACGGCATCCTCGGTCTCGTCGGCGCGCTGGCCCTCCTCGCCATCCTGGCCCGGCTCGCGGCGGGTGAGGGCGAGCCGGCCACGCACCGCGACAACGCCCGCGAAAACGGCTGGGGGATCCGCGACCCGCGCGGCTTCGGGGCCCTGGCCGTGATCGGTATGATCGACACCGCCACCCGCACCGGGTTCCTCACCTTCCTGCCCTTCGTGCTGATCGCCAAGGGCCTCACCGTCGCCGGCGTGGGGGGCGCGCTTGCCCTGCTGTTCGCCGGGGGCGCCACGGGGAAGTTCGCCTGCGGCCTGTTGGCCGAGCGGCTGGGCGTGATCCGCACGGTGGTCCTCACGGAAGCCGCGACGGCGGCGGGCATCGTCACGGTGGTGGCGGGGACGCTGCCCGTCGCCCTGGCGGTGCTCTTCCCGCTCGGCGTCGCGCTGAACGGCACCTCCTCGGTGCTCTACGGCACCGTCGCCGACCTCGTCATGCCCGAGCGCCGCTCGCGCGCGTATGGTCTCTACTACACCCTCAGCATCGGCTCCTCGTCGCTGGCGCCGGCCGTCTACGGCCTGGTGAGCGACGCGGCCGGGGTCAGCGCCACGCTCACGATCGTCGGCCTGCTCGTGCTGGTGACGATCCCGCTGTGCCTGCTGCTCCGGGCCGTCGTCACCGCCCCGGCCGGCGCCTGACGCGCCAGCGCGAGGCGCCCGGGCGCTCGGCCTCACTCGTAGCGATCGCCCGGAGGCTCGGGCGGCGGAGGCGGCAGGTTCACGGTGCGGAGCCGATTCCGCGCGCGCCAGAGCTGAAACCAGAGCGGGACGCCCGCGATGATGACGCCCGCGCCCAGCGACAGCAGCACCACCGCGGCCAGCGGCACCTCACCGATCTGCCAGGCCACAAAGCGGACCGTCACCGACGTCGTGTTCTGCATGGCGAAGATGGCGACCGCGACCGCCACCAGCGCGACGACCAGGTATCCCATAGGCGTCCCCCCCATCACGTCAGATAGAACGGCCGGGCCGCGGCGCGCTGGTACGGGTAGCGGGCCAGAACCTCGGGGTTGGGGTCGGCGCCAACGGCAGTGCGCAGACCTCGGTGATCTTCATCGTGGCCGCCCTACAGATCGCCCAGGCCGTACTCGGCCCAGCGCTCGCGCACGCGCGCCTCATCCTCGGGCGCCGGCCGCACGGTCGGGGGGAAGCGCTCGTTGTCCCACTCGGGCCGCCGCGGGAACCTCCACGAGCGCGTGGCGTCGATGAGCATGCGGTTCCAGAGGCCGGTGCCGAGCTGCTGGACGTCGCGGTCCTCGAACGGCGTGCTGGGATCGATCGGCGAGCCGAAGATACCGGGAAAGACGACGATGCCGTCCGTTCCCGCGTTCACCCGATGGGCGAAGGCCCAGTCGATCTGCTCGTACGACGCGGGATCGATGTCCTCTTCGACCACGATCACGTGCTTGTAGCGGAACTGGGCGGCGCTGGCGCCCCAGAGGGCGGCGGCGATCTGCTTGGGCTGGCCCTGATAGTGCTTGCAGATCTGCACGTGGATGTTCACGCCGTTGGTGATCGGGGGCACGTAGACGTCGCGGAGGCCGGGGATGCCGGCACCGGTGAGGATGTTCCAGGCGATCGCCGCCCGCTGGGTCGACGACATCACGCTGTTCTCGCTGTAGGAGCCCGGCAGGGTGCCCTCCAGGCAGCCGCGGAAGATGGGGTCGTTCCGGTGGGTGATGCAGGTGACCTGCATCGTCGGCCGGGGCGTCGGGAGGTCGGAGACGTAGCCGGTGAACTCCCCGAACGGCCCCTCCAGCTCGTAGGTGGCCGGATCGTCACTGATGAGCCCCTCGATGACGATCTCGGCCGTGGCCGGCACCTCGAGGTCGACGGTCTCGCAGCGCACCAGCTCGGCCGGCTCGCCGCGATAGGCCCCCATCACGTCCCACTCGCAGACGGCCGCCGGCAGCGGGGAGCCGGCCAGGAAGGGCATGATCGGATCCCAGCCGATGACGCAGGCCACGGGCATGGGCTCGCCGCGGGCGGCGTACTTGACGAAGTGGGCGCCCCAGTGCTGGCCGCCCTTGATGAGCAGCATCGGCGCCGTGTCCTTCCGGCCGATCATCCCGCGATAGAGGCCGACGTTCATGACGCGCGTGTCGGGATCGCGGGTGACGATCGCCGAGAAGGTGTGGATGTAGCGCCCGCCCTCGCGGTAGTGCCACCGGGGGACGGGGAACTCCGTCTGGTCGACGGCGTCGCCCCGGACGATCTTCTCCTTGACGGGCCCCGTGCGGACGATCACGGGGGGGACGGTCTCGCGGTTCTTCCTCATGACGTGCTGGACGAGATCGGGGTTGGGGACGTCTTTGGGGAAGCCGAGCGCGAGGGCCAGCCGGCGCCGGTCGCCCAGGCCGCCCGTGAGGAGCTTCGTGCACCGGCCCCGCCGATACCCCTTGATGTTCTCGAAGAGGAGCGCCGGCCCCTTCTTCTCGAGCACGCGCCGGGCGATGGCGCCGATCTCCCGGTCCCAGTCCACCTCGGCCTTGATGCGACGCAGCTCCCCGTCCTTCTCGAGGAGCGTGATCCACTGCCGGAGATCCATGAAGCCCATGCCAGCCCTCGCTTCTATAATCAGCGCCCGACTACGTCGATGCGCACGACCGCCAGCACCAGGAGGAGGACCACGTGGCCATCGACCTCACCGCCACATTCTAGTGCCGTTCCAACCATTCGCGCCTAGGAAGGCACCGTGTACGTCGTTCGTGGACAGATTTAGTATCAACAAGTTGGAACGGCACTAGCGGAGCGCCGGCGCCGTCGCGCTCCGCGCCAGCCGCTGCGAGATCATCACCAGGGCGAAGCCGGCGGCGCCCAGCAGGTCGCTGACCGCTCCCGGGAAGATCAGGAGGAAGGCCCCGGCCAGCAGCACCGCACGTTCCCACCGGCGCGTGGGCGCCAGGAGATATCCGATGAGGCCGGCGCCGAGCATGACGATGCCCAGCGTGGCGGCGCCCGTCCGCCAGACCACGTGGAGGACGGTGGCGTCGATCAGCAGCAACGCGGGATCGTAGGCGAAGCTGAAGGGGATGATGAAGCCCGACAGGGCCAGCATCATCGCCTTCCACTGCGTCTGCCACACGTCCGCCCCGGCGATGGACGAGGTGGCGTACGTCGAGATCGCCGTGGGCGGGGTGAGGTCGGCCAGGATCCCGAAGTAGAAGACGAACATGTGGGCGACCAGCTTGGGCACCCCGAGCTGGACGAGCGCCGGCGCCGCCATGATGGACGTGATGATGTAGGTGGCCGAGGTCGGCAGCCCGGTGCCCAGCACCAGCGCCGCGATCATCGTCAGCACCAGCGTCGCGAACAGGTTGCCCTGCGCCATCCCGACGATACCGCTGGCGAGCTTCAGTCCCAGACCCGTCAGCGAGACGACGCCCACCACGATGCCGACGGTGGCGCACGCCAGTGCGACCGGCAGCGCGTTCTGGGCGCTGTCGACGAGGACGCCCAGCGCCCGCCGAGGGCCGATCCGTGTCTGGCGGCGGAGGAGGCTCGCCACGAGCGCGACGACCAGCGCCCAGAAGCCGGCGAAGAGCGGCGAGCGCCCCTCGGCGATGAAATACACGAGCAGGGCCGGGCCGGCCAGGAGGTGGGCGTCGCGCCTGAGCACCGTGCCCAGCCGCGGCAGCGCGGCCCGCGGCAGGACGGGCAGCCCCTGGCGGGCCGCCTCGAAGTGCACCATGACGCCCACCGCCACGAAGTAGAGCACCCCGGGAATCGCCGCGGAGAGCGCGATGGTCGCATAGGGCACGCCGAGCGTCTCGGCCATGATGAAGGCCGCGGCGCCCATCACCGGCGGGATGAGCTGGCCGCCCATCGACGCCGTCGCCTCCACGCCGGCCGCGAAGGCCGGGCGATAGCCCGCGCGCGTCATGAGCGGGATCGTGAGGCTGCCCGTCGTCACCGCGTTGGCGATGGCGCTGCCGTTGACGGTGCCGAAGAGGCCGCTCGAGATCACGGCGACCTTCCCCGCCCCTCCCCGGGTGGAGCCGGCCACGGCCAGGCCGAGATCGGTGAAGAACTGGAGCAGGCCGCCGCTGGCCATGACCGCCCCGAAGAGGACGAAGAGGTAGATGTAGGTCGCCGAGACCAGCGTGGGAATCCCGAAGACGCCGCCAGTGGTGAGCATCTGCTGGTCGATGAGCTGGAGCGCGCGCACGCCGCCGTGGGAGAGGAAGCTGGGCAGCCAGGGCCCCGCGAACGCGTACACCAGGAAGGCCAGCGCCAGGCCGACGAGCGCGCCCCCGATGTGCCGCCGTGAAGCCTCCAGCAGGAGCGCCGCGAACAGCACGCCCACCACCACGTCGATCGTCCACGGATCGTCCACCAGCGCCATCCGGCTCACCAGGCGCGCGTTGTGGGCGACGTAGTGCGCGCCGCAGGCCAGGGCCAGGAGCGCGCCGAGCGCGTCGAGCCCGCGGCGCCACGGCCCCGAGCGGCCGCCGGAGGGCGGGGTGAGGAAGCCGAGCGCGGTCGCGAACGCCACGTGGGCCGGGAGCTGAATGAGGAGGTCGAACATCCCGGCGTAGGCGGTGTAAAGCTGGAAGAGGGACCAGGCGACGGCGAGCCCGAAGCGCGCCCTAGACATCGCCGTGGACGACGCGCCCGCCGACCATCGTCAGCCGGCACGAGAGCGACGCCATCTCCTCGAGCGGCAGCGCGAGCGGATCCCGATCGAGCACGGCCAGGTCGGCCATCCGGCCCGGCGCCAGCGTGCCGCGCTCGGCCTCGGCGAACGTCACCCACGCCCCACCGACCGTCAGGGCGCGGAGGGCCTGCATGCGGGTGAGCCGCTCGCCCCGGCCGAGCACCTCCCCCGAGGTCATGTCGTGCCGGCCGACGACAGCAGCGAAGGCCAACCAGGGATCGGCCGGCTTGTTGTCCGTGGCGAGCCCGAACGCGATGCCGTGGCGGAGCAGGCTGCGGTGGGGCAGCAGCGTCTCGGCGGCACCGCCCGCCCGGCGCACCTCCTCGGCCGCCGAGCGCCAGAGGTAGCTGATGGGGTTGGTGGTGACCACGGCGCCGAGCCGGCGCAGGCGCGCGAGCTGGTGCTGGCTGGCGGTGTTGAGATGGACGGCGACCCAGCGCAGGTGCCGGATGGGCGTCGTCCGGGCTATCGATTCCCAGATCGCGAGCACCTCGGGCAGACTGCGCGTGATCAGCGTGCTGACGCGGAGCCCGTGACGCGCCGCCAGCTCGGCCTGCGCCCGGTACGCCTCCGGCGAGTTGTCGCTCTCGACGAACCCCGCCCACGCGGTGTAGGGCTGACCGGCGTGCAGGATGCGCGCGACCTCGGGGTCGCCGCCGTAGTGTAGGCAGATCCCGGCGATCCGCAGCCGCTCGTCGCCGACACCACGGCCGCCGGCCCAGGCCGCGAGCTCCGGGATGGCCTGCGCGGCGTCGGCCGCTTCCCAGGTCGGGCTCAGCGCCAGCAAGCACCGGAGGCCGAGCGCGCCGCGCTCGTGCGTCTCCCGGTAGGCGCGCAGCACCTCGGGCGCCACGCCGTGGCCTTCGTACACGGCGGTGACGCCGCGGGCGGCGTAGCGCCGCTGCGACTCGGTCAGCGCGCGGACGCGGTCCTGGTGCGTGAAGCGCGGGGCCGCCTTCATCAGCGTGAACTCGATCACCTGGATCGCGTTGTGCTCGACGAGGACGCCGGTGGGCTCGCCCGCCGCGTCCTTCAGGATCTCGATGCCCTTGGGCGGCACGGTCTCGCGCGTGATCCCGGCTTGGGCCAACGCCCGGCTGTTGGCGATCGAATGAACGGGCGGTTTGTTCCAGTAGCCCCAGATGCCGCGGAGGTAGACGGGATGGTCGGGGACGGCGGCGTCGAGGTCCGCGCGCGTCGGCCAGCGCTTGTCGCGGAGGCCGCCCGGCGCGTCCAGGTAGAACGGCGGCGTCCCCACCGGCATGGTCACGATCCACTCGCCCTGGGGGCACCGGGCGGCCAGCCGTGCGATCAGACGCTGGATCTCCGCGATCGAGCGGCAGGGGGCGAGCGAGGGATAGAGGTACTTGAGGCCCTCGCGGTCGAGGTGGGCGTGGGCGTCGACGAGGCCAGGCACCACCGTGGCGCCGGCGAGATCGACGATGCGGGTGCGGCGGTCGCGCCAGGCCCGCACATCGGCGCGCGCGCCCCAGGCGGCGACGCGCTTGCCGCCGACGGCGAGCGCCGAGACGCTCGGGCGCCGGGGATCGAGGGTGAGGATGCGGCCGTTGACGAGGATCCAGTCGGCCGCTATTTCATCCACCCCTTCTCGCGGTAGGCGCGCTCGGCGCCGGGATGGAGGGGGATCCCGACCTTCTCGGGCTGCCACGCCGTCGCCGGGTCGAAGGCGGTGAGCCCCGCGTGGCCGCGCACCAGCGCGTCCTTGTTCTCGATGATCGTCTTCGTCACCGCGTAGGCGACGGGCTCCGGCAGGTCCTTGTTGGTGATGACCACGGTGGGGAACCCGACGGTGCCGACGGGCTCCGGCTGGTTCTTGAACGTGTTGGCCGGCATCGTCGCCAGGGCGTAGCCGAGCGGGGCCAGACCCTTGATGACGTCCGGATCGAGCCCCAGGAACTTCACGTCGGAGAACGTCGCGATCTCCGAGACCGAGGGGTGCTTCGGCGTCACCACCGCCAGTAGCAGGTCGGCCCGGCCGTCCTTGAACGCGTCCACGATGATGTTGTAGCCGACGTGAGTCGTCGACCCGCCCCAGCTCCGGATGTCAGCGTAGGAGATCCCGTAGGCGCGCAGGAGCTGGCGACCGCCGAACTCGCCCAGCGCCCCCACCGGCTGGGTGAAGATCTTGACGGGCAGCTTCCGGTCCTTGATCTCCCGGAGCGAGTTGACGTTGAGCCTCTTGGCGGTGACGGCCACCAGGTAGTAGGTGTCGAGCCCCCCGACCAGCGCGCGCAGGCCGTCGAGCTTGGTGTCGTACGCCTCCTTGCCCTCGAACGCCCAGCGGTTGGTGACGGTGAACGAGAGCGCGAGCGGCGTCTCGTTCTTGGCCACCAGCTTGGCGTTGCCCACGCCGCCGGCGAACGGCTTGACGTCGATGTTGGAGCCGGCCGGCAGGGTCCGGCGCAGGAGGTCCGCGATGGTCGCGCCGTAGACGTACCAGGCGCTGCCGGCATCCAGCGTGGCGAATGCGAGCGTGACGGGCTGCTGCGCCCGGGCGGCGGTCACGCCCACGACCAGGGTCAGGATCAGGGCCACGAGCGTCTTCATCGAAGATTCTCCTCTCACACCAGCGACAGTCGGGCGCCGAGCGTCTGGCGCTCGTCGAGCAGGCCGCGCCCGGTCCGGGGGGCTCTGAGACTTGCGGCGTAGGGCGAGCTGCCACGGGCGCCGAGCCAGGGACGGAGCGGGCTCGAGGGGGCGTCGGGCCTCAGGACATCGAGCACGTGGGGGCCGACGACGAAGCGCTCGCCGACGGCCTCCAGCTCCTCGCTGACGATCTTCCGTCCCGGCGCTCCCAGCACCTTGGCGTACCACTGCCCCACCCGGGCGACGTCGTCGACGGCTATCGTCAGCGTGCCGATGCCCGTCACGCCGTTGGCGTGGTCGTGCGCGCGAGGAATGCGCTCCTCGCGCGGCGTCTGGTCCTGGATGAGGAACGGCGCCACCCCCCGCTGGGGGCCGCGCGGGATCGACAGCACCCACTTGAGCTGATAGCCGTCCGGGCGCACGCGCGACAGCGGGGAGGGATCGTCGATCTCCACGCCCGCCCGCCGGAAGGCCGCGGTGTCGCCCGGCAGGTCGTCGGTCTGCATGCAGAAGTCCACCAGCCCGCCGCCGCGCTGGAGCGGCATCCACCACTTGTGCTCGGGATTCCGCTCATAGAAGGCGATCAGCTCGATGTAGGCGCCGTCGCCGAAGGCGATGAGCGCGTTGTGGGTGCCCACCGGGTGGCGCCCGCCCGGCACGACCGTGAAGCCCAGGGCCTGGTAGCTCTTGCTGGCGCTCGCCAGGTCGGGGACGACGATCACGAGGTGGTCGATGCCCTTGAGCATGTCGCGCTCTCCATCTTAGGCTCGCCTCGGACGCGGGGGCCCCAGCCCCCGGCCGGCCTGCGGCTCGCACTACCTGAACGCGGGTGCGACGTCGTTAAGGAACCGCTTGAGCTGGCCCTGCTGGTCCCACGACGTGAGCCGCAGCGCGATGTGTCCGAGGCCCGCGTCGAGGTAGGCGCGAAGCTCGGCGCTGCACTGCCGGGGAGGACCGGCCACCGTCCAGCCCTCGACGAAGGCGGCGCTGAAGTTCGAAGTGTAGTAGGTGTCGAGGAACTTCTTCGACTCCTCGAGCGCCGCTCGCCGGTCCTCGTTGATGTTGATGTTGTGGTAGAGCGCGCTGCCCAGCGTCGCCGGATCGCGTCCCTCCTCGCGGGCCAGCGCGGTGATCCACGCCCACTGCCGGCGGAACTCGTCCGGGCTCAGCTTGTTGGTCATCCAGCCGTCGGCGTAACGGGCGACGCGGCGGAAGCTTCGTTCGACGGCGGCGGCCGGAGCGCTGGCCCCGCCCTTCCAGGTGAGCCCCGTCGGGTTGCTGGCGATCCAGATCGGGCACGGGTTCTGGACGGGCCGGGGCTGGAGCGTCACGCCCTCGAACCGGTAGAAGCGGCCCTGGTGGGAGACGTTCTTTTCGTGGAAGAGCATTTTTAGTATCTCTATGCCTTCCTCGAGCCTGTCGACGCGCTCGCTGGACCGGACACCCATCACCGCGTGCTCGAGCCCCTGGGCGGCGCTCTGCTCGTCGGGGCCGCCCAGGCAGACGGCCAGCCAGGCCCGGCCGCCCGAGAGCACGTCGAGGCTCGCCCACTGGTGCGCGAACATCACCGGATGGCGGTGGACGAAGGTGGCCAGGCAGCCCACGCCGAGCCGGAGCTTCGTGGTCACGCCGGCCAGCGCGGAGAGGAGCGTAACGGACTCCAGGCGCGGCTTGGCCAGCAGGCTGTCGCCGACCCACACGGCGTCGAACGCCTCGGAGGCCTCGGCGGTCACGCTGAGATCGAGGAGGTCGCGGGCCTTGATGGCGCCGAGGACGACCGCGCGATTGGTGAGGGTCAGGCCGAAGGGCGAGCGCGTCATGACGTCATCTCCCCGTGTACTTCGGCGGCCGCTTCTCCAGGAACGACTTCACGCCTTCCTCGTAGTCGTGAGTGGAGCGCAGCCACGCGTACGCCTTGCGCTCCAGCTCGAGCGCCGTCTCCAGCGGCGCCTCCACGCCCCGGTTGAGCACCATCTTCAGCGTCCGGAGCGCCAGCGGCGCGCGCTCGGCCAGCTCCTGGGCGAGCGCCCCCACGACCTCGTCGAGCCGATCGTCGGGCACCGCCTGGGTGATGAGCCCCCACGCCTCCGCGCGGGCGGCGGGGATCCGCTGGCCGGTCATCATGAAGAGCTTGGCGCGGGTGATGCCGATCAGGCGCATCGCCCGCTGGGTGCCGCCGCTGCCCGGGATCATGCCGAGCCGCACCTCCGGAAACGCGAACTCCGAGCGCACCGTTGCCACGCGGAAATCGCAGGCCAGCGCCAGCTCGAGGCCGGCCCCCATCGTATACCCGTCGATGGCGGCGATGACGGGCTTCCGGCAGCGCTCGGCGGAGGTGAGGGAGTCGCCCCACTGCTCGAGGTCCGCGGGGGCCAGCGTGAGGAACTCCGCCACGTCGCCGCCGGCGCTGAACGCCTTGCCGCCGGCCCCCCGCATCACGATGACCCGGATCGCGTCGTCGGCCTCCAGGTCCGCGAAGATGCCGGGGAACTCGTGGCGCATGGCCACGGTCATCGTGTTCATCTTGGCCTGGCGGTCGATCCACACGGTCGCGACCGGCGGCTTTCGCTCCACTCTCAGGAACTCGCTCATCACCTCATCTCCATTCGCTCGATCGTCGGGGCGCCCTGCGGCTGCGCACTGCTCACTCAGGCGCGCCTCGGGCGCGCGTCGCCTCCGGCGCCCCGGCCGCCCTGCGGCTGCGCCCGATTCACTCAGGCGCGCCTCGGACGCGCGTCGCCTCCGGCGCCCCGGCCGCCCTGCGGCTGCGCCCGATTCACTCAGGCGCGCCTCGGACGCGCGTCGCCACCGGCGCCGCGGCCGCCCTGCGGCTGCGCACTACCACCCTCGCGGAGGAGCCGGCGCAGGATCTTGCCGGACGCGGTCTTCGGGATGTCTTCGACGAAGACGATGCGCCGCGGCGCTTGAGGGCGACGGAGGGCGGCGCGCGCGAGCAGGCCGGCGAGCGTCACGGGAGCAGCAGCACCTTGCCCTTGTTCCTGCGGTCGAGGACGTACTGCACGGCCGCCCGCGTCTCCTTGAGTGGAAAGGCGCGGTCGATCACTGGCCGGAGACGGCCCTGCACGACATGATCGAGGATCGTTCGGAGCTCCAGGATCGTTCCGAGGTTCGTCCCGATGATCCGGAGGTTCTTCGAATAGAGGTGACGCAGGTCGACGCGTCCCCAGTGGGTGTCGTGGGAGCCGATGGTGACGAGCTGGCCGAGCCGGGTCAGAGCATAGACGGAGCGCTCGAAGGTGTCGCCGCCGATGTGCTCCACCACGACGTCCACGCCACGCTTGGCCGTCCACTTCTTGGCCTCGTCCACGAAGTCCTGCCTGCGGTAGTTCACGACGTGCTCGGCGCCCAGAGAGCGCGCGAACTCGATCTTGTCGTCGCTCCCCACCGTCGTCATGACCCGGGCCCCGCACAGGCGCGCGATCTGGATGGCGGCGCTGCCGACGCCGCTGCCCGCCGCCTGCACCAGGACCGTCTGGCCCGGCCGCACCTCCGCCTGAGCTACCAGCGCATGCCACGACGTCAGCATCGCCAGCGGCAGCGCCGCGCCCGCCTCGAACGAGATCGCGTCGGGCAGCGGCAGGATGTTCGCCGCCGGCGCCTTGACCAGCTCGGCGTAGCCGCCGTCCTTGTGGGCGCCGAGGTAGCCATAGCGCATGCACACCGTGCGCTGGCCGCGTAGACAGTACTCGCACTGTTCACAGGAGAAGCCGGGGAAGATGATGATGCGCTGGCCCCGGCTGAGGCCGCTCGCCGCGGCGCCGATCGCCTCCACCGTGCCCGTCACCTCGCAGCCGTTGACGTGGGGCAGGCCTTCGGGCGGCGGGAACCGCCCGTCGAGCAGCAGCATGTCCACCTGGTTGAGGGCGCAGGCCCGGACGCGCACCACGACCTCCGTGGCCTCCGGCGCCGGATCGCGGTAGTCGTCGTAGAGGATCTTCTCGGCGCCGCCGTGCTCCTTGAAGAACGCCGCCTTCATGATCCGGCCTGCAGCAGCTGGCTCATGCGGTTGAAGAACTGGTCGGCCATCATCTTCGACACGCCGCCCAGCATCCGCTGGCCGACCCCGGCGATGAGGCCGCCCACGTGCACCTCGGCGACGTAGGCGACCCGCGTGCCGCCATCGATGTCGCTGAGGGTGATCACCGTCTCGCCGCGCACGAAGCCAGGGCCGCCACTGCCCTCGACCGCCATCCGGTACGAGGTCGGCGGGTCCTTCTCGCTGAGCTTCACCTTGCCTTCGAACGTCCCCTTCACAGCCGCGACACCGACTTTCATGACCGCCCGGAACTCGTCGTTGCCCAAGGCCTCCAGCTTCTCGCACCCCGGAATCGCCTGACGCAGCTGCTCGGGGTCGAGGAAGGCGTCCCAGACCTTCTGCCGGGGCGCCGGGATGTCCTGTGCGCCTTCGATTTTCATCCGCGACTCTCCTTGAACGCGTCACTGTGGTGAGGGCGCTCTAGTGTTAGAGATGCTGCCCACCCTGTCAAGCCGGCGTCCGTGGCATTCCCATTGCACGCAGCCTCCCTGGGTCCATTCACGACCAAAAAGAGGAGGACCGCGATGAAAAGATTGCTCACAGGCCTCTGTGCGCTCACGCTGGGAGCCTCACTCCTCGCGGGATGCACTGAATCGAGGAGTGATCGGGTGGGCGAAGGGCCCGGCGAGCGGACGCCCTCGGCGTCACCTCAGACGGCGCCCCCGCCCCCGCAGTCGCCGACCCCGAGCACGCCGTCGAGCCCGCCCTCCCAGTCACCGAGCGGCGGGGGCACCAAGTAGACAATCCCGGCGGGCCGGCACCTGCGGTGCCGGCCCGCTCGCCGTTCACTCCGGATACGTCTCCCGTCCGATCCTCACCACCGCGATCCGCTCCTCGGGCACGGGCGTGTCGACGTGCAGGGTGCCCTTCTCGGCGTCGATCCGGCGCACCACGGCCAAGCCGAGCGTTTCGCGCGCCCGATCCTCGAGCCCGGCCAGGACCGAGTCGAAGCCGGTAGCCTCCGCGTTCGCCACCTCCTCGCCCCCGGAACCACGGAGAACGATCCGCTCGAGGTCGAGCGTCACCGGGCGCGCCGACGCAAAATACGCCTGGAGCCGTCCCTGCCGGTAGCGGCGGCGCTCCTCCGGCCCGCGGCTGCGCGCCGCGCCCGGGACCGGGAGGCGGAGCACGGCCGGGCGCGCCAATGGTGGGTAAGGTCGCACGATGTGCTCGCACTCCCCCGCCCGCTCCAGACACACTACCAGATCGGGGTCGGCGAGCTCGATCTTGGCCTGCTTCAGGACACGCCCGAGCTCGCCGGCGACGAGCCCGGTCGTATCGATCAGAACGCGGTCCAGGCCCGCCGCGCGGGCACGCTCGAGCATCTTCCGGATCCCGGCCAGGGTGGCCGGCAGATTTCCCGCCGGCGACGTGGCCCCGACGAACTGCAGCGCCACCACCTCAGCGTCGGCGAGCCGTGCCAGCGGCCCCCGCACGCGCCCGAGGCCGATCGTGGTGGGTGGCCCGATCTCCGACTGTCCGAGGTCGGCGTCCACGACCCCCACCGCGAGCCCGCGGGCGGCCAGCGCCCCGGCCAGCGCGGTCACCAGCGTGGTCTTCCCCGCGTCGCTCTCGCCGATGACCATGGTCACGCGCGCGCCCAGCGCATGCTCGACGGCCACCGCGAGCTGGGACGCAGTCACCGTGAGGCGCCCGGTCTCACCCGAGCTTGCTGATGGCGTCGTGCATGCGCGCGAGGCCCTCACGGATCAGCTCGGCGCTCGTCGCGTACGACAGGCGGACGTGAGCGTCCGAGCCGAAATCCACGCCGGGGACGACGGCCACCTGGGCGTGCTCGAGGAGGAACTCGGTCACGTCCACCGAGCCCGCCAGCGCCTTGCCGCTGCCCGGCAGGCGCCGGCCGAACAGTCCCGACACGTTGGCAAAGGCGTAGAACGCGCCCTGGGGCGTGGCGCAGCCGACGCCCGGCAGGGCCCGGAGGCCGTCGACGATGATCCGCCGCCGGCGATCGAACTCCGCCGTCATCTTGGCGATCTCATCCTGAGGTCCGGCCAACGCCTCCACAGCCGCCCACTGGGCGACCGACGACGGGTTGGAGGTCACCTGGCTCTGGACGTCCGTCATCGCCCGGATCAGCTCGCGGGGTCCGGCGGCGTAGCCGATGCGCCAGCCGGTCATCGCGTACGCCTTGGAGCACGTGTTGACCACCAGGGTTCGCGCCTTGACGTCGCGGTCGAGCTGGGCGATCGACACGTGATGGCCCTCGAAAGTGAGCGCCTCGTAGCACTCGTCCGAGACCACCCAGAGCCTCCGCTCGAGGGCCAGCCGGGCGACGGCTTCGAGCGCCCGCGCCGAGAAGACCGCGCCGGTCGGATTGTTGGGGCTGTTCAGGATGACGACCTTGGTCCGCGGCGTCACCGCCGCCCGCAACCGCTCGGGATCCAGATCGAAGCCCGTCCGCTCCTCCGTGGGCACCGCCACCGGCACGCTCCCGACGAGCTGCACCTGCTCGGGATACGACACCCAGAACGGGCTCGGGATCAGCACCTCGTCGCCCGGGTTCAGAAGGGCCACCGCCATGTTGAAGAGCGTGTGCTTGGCGCCGACGGAGACCAGGACGTCGGCGGGCTCGTAGTCGAGGCCGTTGTCGCGTTTGAACTTGGTGCACACCGCCGCCCTCAGCTCGGGGATGCCGCCGACCTCCGTGTACTTGGTGTGGCCCCGCTCTATCGCCTGAATCGCGGCCTGCTTGATGCGCTCGGGGGTATCGAAGTCGGGCTCGCCGGCGCCGAAGGAGATTACGTTCACGCCGCGCGCCCGCAGCTCCTTGGCCTTGGCCTGCACGGCCAGGGTCGACGACGGGGCAAGGTTCTTCATGCGGTCCGCTAGCACGGGTCCGAGCTCCTCCGCCGACTCAGGCCGGCGACTTCGGCGGGAACTTCTCCGCCAGGCGCTTCTCCACGACCGGCGGGACCAGCCCGGCCACCGACGCGCCGTAGCCGGCGACCTCCTTGATGAGCCGCGAGGAGATGTAGGTGTACTTCTCGTGGGGCATGAGGAACACGGTCTCGACGGTGCTCGACAGCTTGCGGTTCATGAGGGCCATCTGGAATTCGTACTCGAAGTCCGAGACGGCGCGGATGCCGCGCACGATGCAGTCCGCGCGCTCGCGGGCGACCAGGTCGATGAGTAGGCCGTCGAAGGCCACGATGCGGAAGTTGTTCTTCAGATCCGATGTCGCCTCGTCGATCATCTCCAGCCGCTCGTGCACCGAGAAGAGGGGCTGCTTCGACGGGTTGGCGACGACGGCGACGATCAGCTCGTCGAAGATGCGCAGGCTGCGCTGGATGACGTCGATGTGGCCGTTGTGCACCGGATCGAACATACCGGGATAGACCACGCGTTTGGCCACCTTCACCTCGCTCCACCAGGCTCGCCTGCGAAGATCTTAAAGCTACCCTCCGGCTCGAAAGAAAGTCAAGGTTGTCTCCCCGAATCGCCGCGTCCGATACGCGCGGAGGACGCCGATCTCCGGGGCCGGCGGCTGCTTGGTTCGATGCTGGGCCACGACGACGGCGGCCGGCCCCGTCACCTGGCCGACGCCCAGCGCCGCCAGCGCGGCGGCCGTCAGGTCGGTCTCGTAGGGAGGGTCGAGGAAGGCGATCTGGAACCGCTCTCCCTCGCCGGCCAGCCGCTCGAGGGCGCGAAGGGCGTCCTCCCGGAGCACGCGCCCGCAGCCCTCCAGCGCGAGCGCCGCGATGTTCCGGCGGAGCGCCGCCACCGCCCGAGCGTCGCGCTCCACGAACGTGGCGTGGGCCGCGCCCCGCGAGAGCGCCTCCAGGCCCACGCCGCCCGCCCCCGCGAAGAGGTCGAGCACGCGGGCGCCCTCGAGCCAGGGGGCCAGCGCATCCAGGAGGGCGAGCCGGACCTGGTCGGTGGTCGGGCGCGTTAACGGACCGCGCGGCGTGACGAGCCGCCGGCCCTTGAGCGCTCCGGCGAGGATCCTCATCGCGCCGGTGCCGGCAGCCCGCCCGCCCGGCGGTCGGCTGACCTGCGCTGCTCGATCGGGCGCGACAGGGGGTGGCGGGTGAGTGCTTCCCATGCGACCCGCGCCGTGGCCCCGCGCGCCCGGGCGTAGATGAAATCAAGCCGGACACGGCGGGTCGATTCGCCACGCCCGCAACGCCAGCCGCCGACGGCGCGGACGCATGGGGGGCGCGAACCCGACAGGACCCCCTGTCGCGCCCAGGACGAGACGCGCACGTCAGCCCACCGAGGCCAGGCCGAGCTTGCCGCGCCAGCGCGCCAGCAAGCCCTCGCGCAGCGGCCGGTGGGCCGGATCGCGCAGCTCGGAATCGGCGGCGATGATGGCCTGGGCCTCGCTCCGCGCCTCCTCCAGGAGGGGCGCGTCGCGCAGCAGATCGGCGACGCGGAACGCCGGCAGCCCCGACTGCCGCGTGCCGAAGAACTCGCCAGGCCCGCGCAGCTCGAGGTCCACGTCGGCGATGCGAAAGCCGTCGTTCGTCTCGACCAGCGCCTCGATGCGCCGCCGCGCCTCCTCGGTGAGATGGCCGGCGTGGAGCAGGATGCAGTACGACTTCCACGGCCCGCGGCCGACGCGCCCGCGCAGCTGGTGGAGCTGGGAGAGGCCGAAGCGTTCGGCGTGCTCCACGAGAATCACGGAGGCGTTGGGCACGTCGATGCCCACCTCGATGACGGTGGTCGAGACCAGGATCTGGATCTCGCGGGCCTTGAAGCGCCGCATGATCGCGTCCTTCTCGTCGAACCCGAGCCGCCCGTGCAGGAGCCCCACGGTGAGATCGGGAAAGACGTCCCGGGCCAGGTGGCGGGCCATGTCGGTGGCGGCCTTGAGGTCGACGGCCTCCGACTCCTCCACGAGGGGATACACCACGTAGACCTGTCGCCCCTCGCGCACCTGCTCGCGCAGGAACGCGTAGATCTCCGGGCGCTTGGTCTCGGTGCGGGCCACGGTCTTGACCGGACGCCGGCCCGGCGGCAGCTCGTCGAGCACGCTCACGTCCAGATCGCCATAGAGGGTCAAGGCCAGGGTGCGGGGAATGGGCGTGGCCGTCATCACCAGCATGTCGGGGTGCTCGCCCTTGGCCTTGAGGCGCGCGCGCTGGGCCACCCCGAACCGGTGCTGCTCGTCCACCACCGCCAGGCCCAGCCGCCGGAACTCCACGCCCGCCTGCACGAGGGCGTGCGTGCCCACCACGCACGCGATCTCCCCGGCGGCCACCGCCGTGCGCCGGCGCGCGCGCTCGCGGGACGTGAGCGCCGAGGTGAGCAGCGTCACCGAGACCTCGAGCGGCTCCAGGAGCTGCCGGAAGGTCATGAAGTGCTGCTCGGCCAGGATTTCCGTGGGCGCCATCACCGCCGCCTGGTAGCCCGCCTCCACGGCGGTGAGCACCGCGTGGGCGGCGATGATCGTCTTGCCGGAGCCGACGTCGCCCTGGAGCAGGCGGTGCATCGGGAAGGGCGCGGCCATGTCCTTCCGGATCTCGTCCCACACGCGCTCCTGGGCCCCCGTGAGCGTGTAGGGCAGCGCCGCCCGCAGCCCCGCCACCACCTGGCCGCGGGGGTTCAGGGCGATGCCCTGGGCGCGCGTCGTCCGCGATCTCAGGATCGCGAGCCCGAGCTGGAGGAAGAGGAATTCGTCGAAGGCCAGGCGGCGCCGGGCGGCCGCCTGCGCCGCCTCCGTCGCCGGGAAGTGCGCGTCCCGGAGCGCGGTGGCGAGCGGGACGAGGCCGCGCCGCCGTCGCACCGCCTCGGGGAGGATCTCGGGCACGTCCCCGACGAAGCCCTCGACGATGTTCCACATCAGCCGGCGCAGCGGGCGCTGCGTGAGCCCTTCCGTCGTTGAGTAGACGGGGACGAGGCGGCCAGTGTGGAGCCGGTCGTCCCCGTCCGACTCCACGATCTCGAAGTCCGGGTGCTGCAGCACGATGGCTCCCTTGAAGCGCGCCACCTTGCCGTGGAGCACGAGACGCTGGCCCCGCTCGAGCACGCGCGAGAGGTAGCGCGCGCCGAACCAGCTCGCGGTGGCGTAGCCGCTCTCGTCGCGGAGCATCGCGGAGAAGGGGACGCGCGAGCGCCCGGGCGGGGGCGGGCTCAGGCCGACGATGACGCCCGAGCAGGTATGCGTCTGGCCCGGCTGCAGCCTCTGGAAGGGTGTCAGCCGCGTCCGATCCTCGTGACGCAGGGGCACGAAGAAGAGCGCGTCCTCGATGGTGGTGAGCCCCTTCTTGGCGAGCAAGGCGGCGCGCTGGGGCCCGACCCCCTTCAGGTACTGCAGCGGCGTGGCGAGGCCCGGGGCGCCCCCTTTTTGCCTCATGCGCCCCGCTGTGCTATAAGGAGTGTCCGTCCCGGACGACCCCATTCAGACCCGAAGGAGCAGGCATGGCTCGGCGTTGCGACATCTGCGGGAAAGGGCCCTCGGTCGGTCACAAGATCAGTCACGCGCACAAGCTCACCAAGCGGCGCTGGCTGCCGAATCTCGTCGCGATGCGAGCCCTCGTCGCGGGCAGGGCGCAGCGCGTCCGGGTCTGCACCCGCTGCCTCAAGGCGGGCAAGGTCACGAAGGTCATTTAAGCACATGAGCACAACGGGAGGGGGCATCGCCCCCTCCCGGCTGGTTGCAAGGTGGGAGGCCGCCACCCCCCACCCGTGAAGCGGGTGCTACTTCTTCTTCTTGGCCGACTTCTTCTTCTTGGCCATCTACCGTCTCACCTCCTCTCTAGGGACGCGTCCACTGCTGACGCGGCGCTACTTCTTCTTTTTCTTCGTCGCCTTTTTCTTCATGGATGAGCTCACCTCCCTTCAGGGCTCCTCAGTAGCCCATCGCCTCGCGGCGTAGATGTTCGGCCTGCTCGGCCCCCTTGCGCTCGTAGCGCAGGAGATCGACGTAGAGCTGGGGTAGGCACACGACCTTCAAGCCACCCTTTTCGAGCGCGCCGTAGAAGACGCCCGGATCGTAGGGCGCGAGGAGATGCAGCGTGGCCTCGGTCTCCGTCGTGGGCTGGAGCCCCAGCGCGGCGATGACCGGGGCCGGGTCGCCTTCGAGATAGCAGTGCACGGCCGGGATCCGCATGTAGGGCGCGACCAGCGAGAGGCCGGCGTTCAGGGTAAGGGCGTAGCGCCGGCCCGCCGTTTCCGCGGCCCGGGCCAGGTCGCTCATGAACTTGCGCGTCACGCGCTCGGGGAGGAGGTACGAGAGGATCTCGTTGTCGCGATAGGTGTAGGATTCGCCCCAGTTCTCCAGCAGGTCGGCGGGCTTGGTGAGCCGGATCCGCTGGCGGTCGTCGCGCTCCACCCACGCCAGCTCCTCGAGTCGCTTCACGACGTTGTGCGCGTGGCCCAGGCTCACCTCGGCCGCGCGGGACAGCTCCTCGAGCCGCCAGACCCGCCCGGGCTCGGCGAGGAGCGCGCGCACCACGCGGGTCGCTCGCGGGGCGAAGAGCGAGCGCAGAGGACGCGTGGAGGGCCGCACGTTGCGCTTGCCCTCCTTCTCGATGAGGACGTTCTCGAGCGCGAGGTAGCAGTTGCCGGACAGGTCCAGATAGCCGAGGCCGTTGCTCTTGAGGATCCGGGCGCTCTGGGGACCAATGTAGACGGCCGTCGCCAGCGGGTAGGCCGTGGGCATCTCGCGTCGGATCTCGGTGAGGCGCGTCACGGCGGCCCGGATCTGCCGCGGCTGCCCGAGGGAGCAGACCTCAAGCACGAGCACGCGCTCCTGATCGCCCAGACGGAATTTGACCATCAAATCCGCACTCTGGCCTCCGATCGCCACGTCGGCGCTTTCCTCCCACCCCTTGGCCTGGGGGAACAGATCCCGCAGCCGCTGGGCCGCCTGCCGCCGGATCTCTGCGGATTTGAGCATCTTTCGCTTGCTCCATGCCTTTCAGCGCCTGCTGAAACCTTAAGAACTATTGAAACCACCTGTCAAGAGAAAACTTACGGGTAGCAACTAGAACAGTTCAGGGGAGTGACCTGGATGACCCTTGGAAAGACGACTCCCTTGGCGCCACACCGCGACGGACGAGCCGTCGTGGCTACGTCTTCAGCAGACAGACGGCCTCGGGCGTCACCACCTGCGAAGCGACGGTCTCGATGCAGAAGAGATGGACGCCGGCGGTATCGTGCCCGCGATAGCCCACCGAGAGGTCGCCCCCCACCGTGATCACGAAATCGTCGCCGCGCGTCGAGAAGAGGGCGCCCGCCTGCTTCAAGACGGCGGAGCGGTGCACTCCCTCGATCACCGTCTTGAGGTGGCGCGACGTGGGATAGCCTCCGTCCTCGGCACCCTGCAGGAAGGCGTAATACCGCGCGGGCGAGAGGACCAGCTCGTAGGCCCCGCTGATGCCGAGCCCGTCCAGGGCTTCCACGGCGCGCAGGACGTCGCTCAGCGCCTGGCCCGGCTTGGACCAGTCCTGCACCGTCACGCTCGGGGAGCCCTCCGACTCGAGGAAGCCGTGCCCCACGGGGTCGCCGTAGAGCACGATGCGGTCTTCCGCCAGCGCCACTTCGCGCGCGGCGCCCTCGCCAGCGGAGGTGTCGAGCGTCGGAGCGCCGCGCTCGAAGACCTCCACGGCGGTCCACGACAGGCTGAAGTCCGCCCGGATCTCGGCCAGGAGCGCCATCTCGGGCACGCAGACGACGGCCTGGCCCTCCCGGGTCGCGCACGGGGTCATGGTGCCGAGCCGGGTGGCCATGTGATCCCATCCCCGGGGGCCGTCGAAGCTCGCCACGCGCCGGCCAGTGAGCACGTGGCGAGCGGCCCGGGCCACCGCTTCGTCGAGCTCTTTCCAGGCCCGCGGGGACAGAGGCGCCGAATCGCGTCTGAGGTTGTCCATCATCGCACCCCCCTGAGCGAGCCGAGCCCGCCCTTGCCGGCCGCCGGCCGTCGGTCGGTGACCGCCTCCTCCCGGCCCACGATCGGGCCTTCGGTGAACAGATGCGCGCGGAGCCTCGTCTCGAAGCCGGGATCACGGCGGCGGATCCACTCGAGCACCATCACGGCGTGCTCCTGCTCTTCGTCGCGGTTGTGGCGGAGGATGTCGCGCAGCTCGTCGTCTTGCGTCGCGTCCATCCGCTGCTGATACCAGTCGATCGCTTCCAGCTCCTCCATCAGGCTGACGAGCGCGCGGTGCATGTCGCGCGTGGCGGGTGTGAGGCGCTCTTCGGACTCGTGAAAGGTCGTTGAACCCTGCGGCATGCCGGTACCTCGTGAGGTGGAATACCCTCATCTCCCAGCGTACACGGCGAGGGAAGAGCCCGGGCGGCGGAGGGGCTAGTTCTCGTCCTCCTCGATCCGGTGCATCGTCTCGTCGTCGAGGCCGAAGTAGTGGCCGATCTCGTGGATGACGGTCTCCCGGACCAGCTCGCCCATCTCCTCGTGGTCGGCGCAGTCCTCCTCGATCGGCCCCTGGTAGATGGTGATGGTGTCGGGCAGGACGTTGCCGTAGGCGGAGTCGCGGCGCGTGAGATCGACGCCGCGGTAGAGCCCGTACAGGGTGTCGGGCGGCTCGATGCCGACGTCGCGGAGGGTCTCGTCGTCCGCCCAGTCCTCGACGACGATCGCGACGTTCGCCAGCTTGTCCTTGAACTTCCTGGGCAGGCGCCGCAGAGCCCGCTCCACCAGCGCCTCGAATTGCTTCCTCGTCATCCGCGGTTCACCAGGAGAGAGTCTACCGCCTAGACCCGCGAAGCCGCTTCGCGCGCGAGCTTCGCCCGCGCAATCCTTTCGGGGGGAGGCCTCGGAGGGGGCCGTAACGTCCGCCCCTTCCGACGCTAGAGCCCCCGCACCCGCTCGACGTTGACGACGTCGGGCACCGCGCGGATGGCCGCCATGATCCCCTGGAGCTGCTCGAGGTCGGCGACCTCGACCACGAAGTTGTTGATGCCGCGCCGGTCGTCGGTGACCATCACCTCGGCCTTGGTGATGTTGCCGTTCTTCGACGAGATCGCGCCGGTGATCTCCGAGAGCAGCCCCGGGCGGTCCCGCCCGATGTAGACGGCGATGCGGACGGGCCGCTTGGCGGGCTCCTCGACGTCCCACTCGACGTTCACCAATCGCTCCCGGTCCAGCACGCTCTTGGCCACGGTGAGGCAGTCCCGCGTGTGGACGGTGAGGCCGCGGCCGCGGGTGATGAAGCCGACGATCTGGTCGCCCGGCAGCGGGTTGCAGCACTTCGCCCACCGTACGAGCAGGTCCTCCACGCCCCGGATGCGGACACCCTGCTCCGCCTTGGGCCGGGTCGTCGCCGTCTTGGGTTTGTCGGGGGCCTCCAGCACCGCCGTGGGCGCGAGCTTGTTGAGGATCTGCTGGACCGAGGTCTTGCCGTAGCCGATGGACGCCAGCATGTCGTCCACGCCGGGCAGGCCGAGATCGGCGGCGATCTTCTTGGCCTCGTCGCCGGCGAGCAGCGTCGAGGGATTGAGCCGGTATTTCTTGGCCTCCCGCTCCAGCAGCTCCCGCCCCAGCTCGATCGAGCGCGTCCGCTCCTCGGTCTTGAGCCACTGGTTGACCTTCGACCGGGCGCGGCTCGACCTCACGATCTGGAGCCAGTCCCGGCTGGGATGCTGGTTCGGCGACGTGATGATCTCGACGATGTCGCCCTGCTTGAGGGTGGTGCGGAGCGGCACCAGCTTGCCGTTCACCTTCGCCCCCACGCAGTGCTCGCCGACCTTGGTGTGCACGGCGTAGGCGAAGTCGATGGGAGTCGAGCTCTCGGGCAGCGCCTTGACGTCGCCCTTGGGGGTGAAGACGTAGACCTCGTCGGGGAACAGATCGACCCGCACGGTGTCCAGGAACTCGCGCGGGTCCTTCATGTCCTGCTGGGTCTCCAGGAGCTGCCGCAGCCACAGCAGCGACTCGTCGAGCTTGTCCTTCCCGGCCTTCTTCTCCTTGTAGAGCCAGTGGGCGGCGATGCCCTCCTCGGCGATCCGGTGCATGTCCCAGGTGCGGATCTGGATCTCCACCGGATCGCCCTTGGGGCCGATGACGGTCGTGTGGAGCGACTGGTACATGTTCACCTTGGGCATCGCGATGAAGTCCTTGAACCGGCCGGGCACGGGCTTCCAGAGCGAGTGGATGACGCCCAGCGCGCCATAACAATCACGGACGGAGTTGGTGATCACACGAACCGCCGTCAGATCGTAGATCTCGTCGAACTCGCGGCCCTGATCGTGCATCTTCTTCCAGATGGAGTAGAAGTGCTTCGGGCGGCCCCGGATCTGGGCCTCGATGCTCACCTCGGCCAGCTTCTTCTCGAGGATGGTGATGGCCTGGTTGATCTCCGCCTCGCGCTCCAGCCGGCGCTTGGCCACGCGCCGCTGGAGATCGACGTAGGCTTCGGCGTGGAGCGCGCGGAGCGCCAGGTCCTCCAGCTCGGCCTTCACCTTGGCCATGCCGAGCCGGTGGGCCAGCGGCGCGTAGATGTCCAGGGTCTCCTGGGCGACCTTCCGGGCCCTCTCCGACGGCAGGTAGTCCAGCGTCCGCATGTTGTGCAGCCGGTCGGCCAGCTTGATCATGAGCACGCGCAGGTCGCGGGCCATGGCCACCAGCATCTTGCGGAAGTTCTCGGCCTGGCGCTCCTCGCGCGAAGAGAAGGCGAGCTTGCTGAGCTTGGTCACCCCGTCCACCAGCTCGGCGATCTCCTTGCCGAACTCGCGCTCGAGATCGCCCTTGGTGGCCCGGGTGTCTTCCAGGACGTCATGGAGCAGGCCGGCGGTGACCGTGGTGACGTCCATCTTGAAGGTGACGAGGAGGCTGGCGACCTCGAGGGGGTGGGACAGATACGGCTCGCCGGAGGCGCGCTGCTGGCCCTGATGGAAAGCCTCGGAAAAGTGGTAGGCGCGGTTCAGCACCGCCAGGTCCGCGCCTGGCTGGTACTTAGGAATCTCCTCCAGCAGGGCCTGCAGTTGGGTCACCGCGTAAACACCTCTGGTTAAACATATGATTCTACACGCGGCTCAGGCCTTGGCCACGGCTTTTCTCGCCCGCCGGAGCCGCCCCTCCATGTACTGTGTCCACTCGACGACGAGGGCGCCGGCGATGTAGATCGTCGAGTACGTGCCCGTGACGACGCCCACGAACAGCGTAAAGGCCATATCCTCCAGCACCTTCCCGCCGAAGAAGAGCAGGATCGCCGTCGAGAAAAAGACGGTGAGCGCCGTCAGGACCGTCCGCGACAGCGTCTGGTTGACGGCGTTGTTCATCTGCTGGGCGAAGGACAGGCCCTTCTGCTGGGCCAGCTTGCCCCGGTTCTCGCGCAGACGGTCATAGGCGACGATCGTGTCGTTCACCGAGTAGCCGATGATCGTCAGGATGGCGGCCAGGACGGGCAGAGAGAAGTCGCGGTCGGTCAGCGAGAGCGCGCCCAGGGAGACGAGGACATCGTGGAAGACGGCGGCGACTGCCGCCACGCTGCCCTTGAGGTCGAACCTGAGCGCGATGTACACGAGGATGCCGACCAGCCCCGCCAGCACGGCGTAGATCGCCTGGAGCTGCAGATCGCGCCCCACCTGGGGCCCTACGAACTCCACCCGCCGGACCTCGAGCGGGCCGAGGGCGGGGTCGGCGCTCAGGGCGGTCTGCACCCGGCGCCCGACCTCCTCGGGGCTGCTCGGGCCGAGCGGCATGCGCACGATGTACTCCCGGGGGTCGCCGAACTGTTGGATGACGCTCTCGCCGAGCCCGATCCGGCTCAGGCTGGTCCGGATCTTGTCGATGGCCGGGGGCTCGGCGAAGCGCACCTGGATCAGCGTGCCCCCGGCGAAGTCGATGTCGTAGCGGAGACCGCCCTTGACGGCCATGGAGGTCAGCCCGACGGCGATGAAGATGATCGAAACCAGGTAGGCCCAGCGGCGCTTGCCGATGAAGTCGTAATCGGGGACGCGGAAGAGCTCGATCATATCTCGTCGGAGGGGGCGGACGTTACGGCCCCCTCCGAGGCCTCCCCCAGGATCGATTGCGCCGGCAGAGCCGGCGCTCGAACCAGGTTCCGACCAACCCGCTCGATCATATGGAGATCGCCTGGAGCCTCCGCCGACCTACATAGATCAGGTCGAAGAGGAGGCGCGTGAAGAAGACCGCGGTGAAGAGGCTGGCGGCCAGGCCGACAAAGAGCGAGACCGCGAAGCCTCTCACCGGCCCCGTGCCGAAGTTGTAGAGGATCGCCGCCGTCACCAGCACCGTGACGTGCGTGTCGATGATCGTGCGGAAGGCGCGGCTGAAGCCCGCCTGGATCGCCGCGCGGGGCGGCTTGCCCACCCGGAGCTCCTCCCGGATGCGCTCGAAGATCAGGATGTTCGTGTCGACCGCCATGCCGATCGTCAGCGCGATCCCCGCGATGCCCGGCAGCGTCAGCGTCGCGCCGAAGGCCGCCATGCAGGCGAGCAGGACGAGGACGTTCAGCCCCAGCGCCACGTCGGCGATCAGCCCCGACAGGCGGTAGTAGAACAGCATGAAGACGAAGACGACCACCGCCGAGGCCGTGATGGCGGTGAGCCCCTGGCGGATCGAGTCGGCGCCGAGGGAGGGCCCCACCGTCCGCTCCTCGAGGATCTTCACCGGCGCCGGCAGCGCGCCCGCCCGCAGCACGATGGCGAGGTCCCGCGCCTCCTCGACGGTGAACTGGCCCGTGATGACCGCCCGCCCGCCGGGGATTCGCTCGTTGATCCGCGGGGCCGAGTACACGTTGCCGTCGAGGATGATGGCCAGGTGCTTGCCCACGTTCTGCTCGGTCACCTCGCCGAAGATCCGGGTGCCGGTGGCGTTGAACTCGATCGCCACCTGCCAGTTGCCGGTCGAGTTCGGGTCCGCCTGCACCTCGGCGCGGTTGAGCTCGGCGCCGGTGAGCAGCGTGCGCTTCTGGACGACGAAGGGTACCTTGCGCTCGGCCTTCGTGTCCTTGTCGATCCGCCGCTGGTAGAGGATCTCGGACGTCTCGGGCAGCCGCCCGGCCAGCGCGTCTTCCACCGACGTCCGCTCGTCCAGGAGCCTGAACTCCAGCAGCGCGGTCTTGCCGATGAGCGCCTTGGCGCGCTCGGGATCCTGGATGCCCGGCAGCTGGATGAGGATGCGGTCCTCGCCCTGGCGCGTGATGGTGGGCTCGGAGACGCCGAACTGGTCCACACGGTTACGGATCGTCTCGACGGCCTGGCGCACGGCCAGGTCGTGGAGCCGGCTGACCTCGCCGGCGCTCAGCACCAGCCGGAAGCGGCCGTTGGCCTGGTCCTCGTCCCGCCGCTGGTAGGCGCTGAACTCGTTGGCCACCGTGAGCGCGTCGTTCCAGGTCTGGGGCGCGACCAGCCGGACCTCGATCGCCGCGTCGCCCGCCCGGGCGACGCGGGTCACGCCGATGCCCTTCTGCTCCAGCGAGGTCTTGAAGGCCTCGGCGACGCGGTCGGTCTGGTTCGCGATCGCGGTGTCTGCCTCCACGCCCAGGACGAGGTGGATCCCGCCCTGGAGATCGAGGCCGAGGTTGATCGTCTTCGTCGGCGGGTAGAGGTACCAGAGGGAGCCCGCAGCGACGACGGCCACGATGGCGATGCGGAGCCAGAGGCGCCTAGGCATCGCGGTCGGCCTGGCCCTCAACGATCCGCGCGATGGCGCTCCGATCGAACTCCAGCTTCACCTGGTCGGCGACGCGCAGCGTCGCCGTGTGCTCGGTGAGCCCGGTGATGGTCCCGTGCAGCCCGCTGCTCGTCACCACGCGGTCGCCCTTCTTGAGCGCGGCCAGCAGCCGCTCGCGCTCGCGGCGCTGCCGCTGCTGGGGCCGGATGAGCAGGAAGTAGAAGATGGCGAAGATGGCCGCGAAGAAAACGATCTGCGTGAGGAAGGCGCCGGTCCCGGCTCCGCCGCCCGGCGGGGCGAACGAGGCGAAAGCGAGCTCGGCGGCATCGGCGACATTCATGAAAGGTCGGGCCTCCGTTCAGCGTCGAGCGAGACGTCCGGGAATGATACAGGATAGCGCTCGAAAAACCGAGCCTTGAATCGGGCGAAAGCGTCCGTTTCCAGCGCCGTCCGCATCGCGGCCACGAGCCCCAAGAAGAAGTGCAGGTTGTGGAGCGTCAACAGCCGGTAGGCCAGGAGCTCGTCGGAAACGAAGAGATGGCGGACATACGCCCGGGAGAAGCGGCGGCAGGCGTAACACCCACACTCCTCATCGAGCGGACGCGGATCGCGCGTGTACTGCGCCTGCTTGATGGTCAGCGGCCCCGCCCCGGTGAAGGCCTGGCCGTTGCGCGCGTTGCGGGTGGGCAGGACGCAGTCGAACAGGTCCACGCCGCGCGCCACCGCCTCGACGAGATCCTCCGGCTTGCCGACGCCCATGAGGTAGCGCGGCTGGCGCGCCGGCAGCAGGCCGGCGACGAGCTCGGTGAGGTCGTACATCGCCCCTTTCGGCTCGCCCACCGCCATGCCGCCGATGGCGTAGCCGTCGAAGCCGAGCGACACCGTCTCCTCGACGGCGCGACGACGGAGATCCTGCCACGTACCGCCCTGCACGATGCCGAAGAGGGCCTGGGCTCCCCCGGCGCGGGCCGCCTGAGAGCGGCGCGCCCATCCGAGCGTGAGTGCCAGCGAGCGCTCGGTTTCCTGGCGGGTGGCCGGGTAGGCCAGGCACTCGTCCAGCGGATGGATGATGTCGGCGCCCAGCGCCTGCTGCACCTCGATGCTCAGCTCGGGCGAGAGGAAGTGGGTGGAGCCGTCCACGTCGGACCGGAACGCCACGCCGGCCTCGGTGATCTTTCGCAGCTTGGCGAGGCTGAAGACCTGGAAGCCGCCGGAGTCCGTCAGGATCGGACCGTCCCAGGCCATGAAGCGATGCAGGCCGCCGAGCTCCCGGACCAGCTGATGGCCCGGGCGGAGGAACAGGTGGTAGGTGTTGGCGAGGACGATCTGGGCGCCGGCCTCCCGCAGATCGTCAGGGGTGAGACTCTTCACGGTGCCGCGCGTGCCCACAGGCATGAAGGCGGGCGTGTCCACGACGCCGTGCAGCGTGGTGAGGCGGCCGCGGCGGGCGGCGCCCTCGGTGGCCAGGATCTCAAAGGTCACGGCCGTGCACGCCTCGTCGGGGCCGGGCGGGGTCCGGCGACCACGCGCTCCGGCGCGCAGTCACGCGGGGCGGTTTCCCATACACTGCGCTGCGCTCGATCGGCGTCGGCGCGAACGGGTCGGCGGACCCCGCCCGGCCCCGACGCACGCCTGGGCCGTGCCGCTGCTCGGTTCATACCATCAGGGTGGCGTCGCCCAGTCGGCGGGGGCCTCGACGGCCCCCTCCGAAACCTCCCCCACGCTCGCTTGCGCGGGCAGAGCCCGCGCTCGAACAGGTCGCCGCCTTCCTAGACGCCACCGCGATCGAGACGGACGGCGTCATACCATCAGGGTGGCGTCGCCGTAGGAGTAGAAACGATAGCCGGCGGCGATGGCATGCCGGTAGGACTCCATGATCAGCTCCCGTCCCGCGAAGGCGGCGACCAGGACCAGCAGCGACGAGCGCGGGAGGTGGAAGTTCGTCAGCAGGGCGTCGATCACCCGGAACGGGTGGCCCGGGGTGATGTACAGATCGACCGCGCCCTCACGCGGCCGCACCCGGCCGTGGGCCTCGGCGGCGCCTTCGAGCGCGCGGGTCGTCGTCGTGCCCACCGCCACGATCCGGCGGCCCTCGGCCTTGGCGGTGTTGACGGCCTCGGCGACGCCGGCCCCGATCGACACGCGCTCCGGCGGCAGGACGTGGTCCTCCACGCGCCTCGTCTTGATAGGGCGAAACGTCGCGGGGCCCACGTGGAGGGTGAGCTCGTGGACCTCGATCCGGCGCTGCCGCAGGCGATCGAGGACGGCCGCCGTGAAGTGGAGCCCCGCCGTGGGCGCGGCGATCGACCCCGGCGGCCGCGCGTACACCGTCTGGTAGCGCGCCCGGTCCTCGGCGTCCGGCTTGGCATGGCGGACGATATAGGTCGGCAACGGCGGGAGCCCGTAGGCGTCGAGAAGCTCGTCGATCGAGCCGTCGGCGCGCTCGACGATCCGCAGCCCGTCGTCGGCGACGCCGACGACGCGCAGGCGACAGCCCGGCTCGTCCCCGGCGACCAGCTCGGCCCCGGGGGGGCAGCGCCGGCCAGGGCGGACGAGCGCGCGCCAGCGCCGCTCGCTCTCGGGCTCGGCGAAGAGCAGCTCGACCGGGCGGCCGGCCGCGTCCCGGGCCAGGACGCGCGCCGGGATCACCCGGGAGTTGTTCACGACCACGCAGTCGCCCGGCCACAGGAGATCCGGCAGGTCCGCGAAAACGTGGTCGGTGAACCGCCGCCCCGCACGGTCGATCATCAGCAAGCGCGCCGCATCACGGGACTCGGCAGGCGCCTGCGCGATCGCCGGCGGTGGAAGATCGTAGTCGAATTCCCCCAGCTCCACAGCCTGGAGTGTACATGGCCGCGGGCGGCCGGGGGCGCGCAGGAGCGTGTCGGAGTAGCCACCGTTCGAGCGCGGGCTTCGCCCGCGCAATCCCTCCTGGGGGAGGCCTCGGAGGGGGCCGTCGCGCCCTGTGGGCGCGCCTGTGGAGTCGCCCCCTCCGACTAAGCTAGTGCCGTTCCAACTTGTTGGTACTAAATCTGGCCAGGAACGACGCGAGGCGGTTGCGCAAGAAGCGTTTACCCTTCCCCGTCTTCAAGAACCGTTCCCGGCGAAACGCATCATCGCCACTCAGGCAGGCCTCGTAGTA
>DASYUQ010000097.1 GCA_036001065.1 Candidatus Methylomirabilota bacterium | reverse complement strand
GTGAAGTAGGCCGCCGCCCACAGGATCGGCGGCAGGAAGATCAAAAAGACGAGGTCTGGCCGGAGCGGCACGATTGGAGCCCGGGGCACGAAGCTGAGCGCGAGGCCCCCGAGCACGAGAACGATGGGGTACGGCATCGCGACACGGTTCGCGATCGTGGCCAGGACGAGCACGGCGATCAGCAGCAAGACGACCGTCTCGAGCTGATGGAGGCCCGCCATGGGTCACAGTATCAGGGCGACTCCGCGCTTGATCTAGTACCATGATGTTCGGCGCGGTGATGATCCGGGAGAAGTGCGTCACTTTACGTTCGCGGGAATGGCGACCACGGATACTTTCATCGAACACGAGCCCGAAAGCATCTGCGCGGCGGTGCGGGCTATCGCCAAGGCACCAAAGGCGCTGCGCGCCGATGCCACGTCGGGTGGTAGAACGAGACGCGCCGTTTTACGATCCGGATATCTATGAAGAAGCGGTTGGACACCTCTCCGGCCCGACTTCCTACGAACCAGTGGCCGCGGTGCGCTACCACGAACTCTGGCGCACCTGATCTCGCAGGTTGCTGAAAACTCCCTACGGAATCGCCGCCGCCTCGATGCGCCGTCCCCCGCGCATCAGCGAGGCCACCAGGGCCGCCGTCATGAGGACGAAGCAGACCGCGTACGTGGTGCTCATGGCGGCCAGGAAAGGCCCAGGGGCATCGGCGCTCGGCGTCGCGTCGGGGATGCCGGAGTAGTGACGGAACATCACGGTGAGCAGCGCGCCCCCCAGCGAGATCCCGAGCAGCGACCCCACGCCGAACACCATCTGCACCACGCCCGTGGCAAATCCTCGATATTCCCGCGGCACGGAGCCGATGATCGCCGTCTGGTTGGGCGTGTTGAAGAAGCCCTGGCCGAGTCCCGTGCAGGCCAGCAGCAGCGCGGGCAGGCTCCAGTGCGAATCGACCCTCAGGAGGATCCCGATGACGAAGCCGGCCATGATCACGCACAGCCCGATCGAGGCGGGAATCCGCGGTCCGATGCGGTCGGTGAGCTGGCCGGCGATGGGGGCCAGGCTGATGGTCAAGACGGGCGCGGAGAGGAAGAGCAGTCCCATGAACGACGGTGAGTGGTGCAGCACGTCCTGAATGTAGAAGGGCAGGAGGAACATGAGCACGCTGCTGGTGATCGCGAAGACGAGCAGGCTCAGGACGCTGAAGCCGAACATGCGGATCCTGAACAGGGCGAGGTTCACCACAGGATTCACCGCCCGGCGCTCGTGGACGAGGAAGCCCGCGAGGCCGAGGGCGAAGGCGACGATCATGACGCTCTTCTGCCCCACCCCGATCGCCTCCGCGCTCCGCTGGTCGACGAGCAGGGTGAGCACCACGGTGAGCACGACGAGGAGCGCCGCGCCGACGTAGTCGACGGGCGAGCGCTCGACCGGCGCCAGCCGGCGGCCCCGGGCCCGCAGGGCGGTCAGAACGATCCCCGCCAGACCGATGGGAACGAGGAGGAAGAAGATCCAGCGCCAGCTCAGCGCGTCGATCACCAGCCCGCCCAGCGGCGGCCCGAGCAACACGCCGCCGTGGAACGACATGGTCATGAACCCATTGGCCCGGCCCTCGGCGCCTTCCGGCATCGCCTCCATGGCCAGCACCCGCGCGGCGGAGGCGATCATGGCCGCGCCCATGCCCTGGACGAGGCGGAAGGCGATGAGCCAACCCACGCTGGGCGCCACGCCGCACAGCAAGGAGCTGACCGTCATGACGGCGAAGCCAGCGCCGTAGATCGGGTAGCGCCCGTGGATATCGCCGAGCCTGCCGAAGACCACGGACAGACAGATCCCCGCGAGCTGGTAGGCGATGAGCGCCCAGGAGACGGCGAGGATGTCCGCGTTCAGCGCGGCGGCGATCGTGGGCAGCGACACGATGAAGATCCGCGTGGCGATGCCGGAGATGAACTGCCCCATCATCGCGTTGACGAGGAGCAGCACGTCGGTGTGCTTGGTCATTCAGCGGGCGTTGAAGCGCCAGCGGCGGAACGTCCACCCGCTCGACGAAGCGGTCTTGCCCTCCGCGATCAGGTCCGCGCCCTCCGATTCGAAGTCGAAGACTTTTAAGATTCCCTCGTGCGCCGCCTCGTCGATCACCTCATCCGTCAGCGTCACGAAGACCTCGTCGAGGAGCCCGGCGGCGTGGAGCGCGCGCAGGATCTTCTCGCCCCCCTCGCACGCGAGGTAGCGCACGCCGCGGTCGGCGAATAGACGCTCGTGCGCCCGTCGAAGGCCCGCCGGCTCCCGCACCGGTTCGACGATGACGTCCACGCCGGTTGCCGCGACACCGCGCGCCGACAGCGCCGCCTCCGCGCTCGTCGTCCCCACCACGATGACGTCCATTCCCGGCGTGTTGAAGATGGGAAGGGCGGGGTCGAGGCGACCGTGCAACGAATAGATGATGGCCCGCGGATGACGCGGCAGGCCATGTACCTCGCGGAAGCGGTAGAGCGCGGGCACGGGGCGTTCGCCGAGCTCCTGGGGCGTCGGCACGAGGCGCGGCTGGTCGCGCAGGGTCTGCGCGCCGAGCCCAACGTCGCCGAAACAGCGGAGGTGGCGCAGGTGCCGACTATCCGCGATACGCTCAGGCCGCGACTGGTCACCACCGAGGACGGCGAGGACGGGATCGTCACTGGTGTCCGCGCGACGCCAGGCGAGGACGCCGTTCGCGGAAGCGACGACCACGCCGTAGATCCACGGGCGATCGGGCCATGGCGGCGGGAACCCGATCGGCTCGAACCACTCGGGATCGGGCGAGCGCTCGCCGAACGGGTAGCGCGTCTCCCGGTTGGTGTGCCAGCGGATCTTCGACACGCCAGCGACGGCCCTCTCTTCTTCACGACCCATGGCAGTCAATTGTATCGGCCGACTCGCCGCCCTCGCGGTCGAAGCGCGAAGGACGTCGTTAGGGCCTGTGCTCGCCGTCTCGGTCCAGCAGCTCGCGCAGTCGTCGCTCGAGGAACCGCCGCTCCGGCTCCTGCCGCGTGAGGCCGAGGGCCCGTTCGTAAGAGGCTCGGGCTTCCGCCCTTCTCTCCAGCCGCCGGCACAGGTCCGCCCGCGCCGAGTGCGCCAGGTGGTAGTCTCCCAGATCGCCGCGCGCCAGGATAGCGTCGATGAGGGCAAGACCCGCCACAGGGCCGTCGCGCATGGCCACCGCCACGGCGCGGTTCAGCTCGACCACTGGTGACGGATCGGCGCGCGCGAGCACATCGTAAACCCCGACGATCTGCGCCCAGTCGGTCGCGGCCGCGTCGCGCGCCTCGGCATGCACCGCCGCGATCGCCGCCTGCAGGGTGTAGGGGCCGAACCGGCGCGACCGGAGCGCCTGTTCCACCAGCGCCGACCCCTCGGCGATCTGAGCCCGGTTCCACAGCGAGCGGTCCTGGTCGTCCAGCAGCACGAGATCGCCGGCCGGCGAGGTGCGCGCGGCGCGTCGCGATTCGTGCAGCAGCATCAGCGCCAGCAGTCCGACCGCCTCGGGCTCGGGCAGCAACTCGACCAGCAGCCGCCCCAGGCGGATCGCCTCGCCCGACAGATCGTGCCGGGTCAGCGACGCACCCGACGACGCGGCGTAGCCCTCGTTGAACACGAGATAGATCACCCGCAGCACCGCGTCCAGCCGGTCCGGCAGCTCGGCGTGCGTGGGTACTTGATAGGGAATGCGCGCGTCGCGGATTTTCGCCTTGGCGCGCACGATGCGCTGCGCCAGCGTGGGCGCAGGTGTGAGGAACGCCCGGGCGATCTCCTCGGTCGTGAGGCCGCACACCTCGCGCAGCGTGAGGGCAACCTGGGCGTCGGGCGACAAGGCCGGGTGGCAGCAGGTGAAGACGAGGCGCAGCCGGTCGTCCTCGACGCTCTCGCCTTCCCACACCGCGGCGTCATCGACGGCGGCGTCGACTTGCTCGGCGACATCGTCCAGCGCGTCGAAACGGGCGCGCCGGCGGATGGCATCGATGGCCTTGAAGCGGCCGGCCGAAACGAGCCAAGCCCGGGGATTGGCGGGCGCACCGTCGCGCGGCCACTGCTCCATCGCGGCCCTGAAGGCATCGTGTAGCGCCTCCTCGGCGAGGTCGAAGTCGCCCAGCAGGCGGATCAGGGTGGCGAGGACGCGGCGGGAGTCGGAGCGGTAGACGGCGTCTACCCTCTCGCGCACCCGCTCGGCCGCGTCCTCGCTCGCCAGTGGCCGGTCTCCGGCTATACCTGGGTGCAGGCCCTGCTCGGCCGCACTTCGATGCTCCCCGTGCGCGCCGACGGGATCCTCGAGGCCACCCGGATGGCGTCGTTCAGGTCCCTGGCGTCGATGAGGAAGAACCCGCCGCCCGCGAGGTGGTCGAGCTCGCTCTCGAGCATGGCGTGCTCCCTCCGGGTCGTGGTCGAATGGCCATGGACTTCAGATAGTCGTTGGGCGGAGCCCAGACGGGTGAGACGACCCGCGATTCGGCGCCAGCCGCCAGCGGCCGTAGGCGACGAACGCCGCGAGGAGCCCCACCCCGAGCGGGATCAGCGCCATCACGACATCACCGCCCGCCAGCCCGATCACCGTCGCCCCGATCATGATGATCACCAGCCCGGCGGCGGCCAGCGGTGTCAGGCCCGGCCGAATGCGCAGGAGCCCGGGGAGGATCAGGCCGACCGCGCCGAGCACCTCGGCCACGCCGATGAATCTCAGGAACAGGCCCGGCAGCGGCACCGGCCCCGCCAGCTTCTCGAGCGGCAGGACCAGCTTCATTCCACCGGCGAACAGAAAGAGGAGCGCGAGCAGCCCCTGAACGATCCACAGTGCATAGGTCATGATCGGTCTTCCCCTCCTGTTGCCGGACGCCAACTAGTGCCGTTCCAACTTGTTGATACTAAATCTGTCCACGAACGACGTACACGGTGCCTTCCTAGGCGCGAATAGTTGGAACGGCACTAGTCGTTCGGGGCGGCCGATATCGACATCGGGCCGACCGAGCGCGAGGGCCTCCGGGCGGTCTCGCCAAGCGTACCCGAGCCGGGCGTCGCCGACCAGCGGGCAGGATCGGGGGACGCCGGCCCCCCTCGGTCATGCGGCGGCCTTTTTCGCCGGGCATGTCGATCTCGGTCGGCCCGTTCGACTACGGGACGGACGAATGCCGACGTTGCAGGTAACATCTGCGAGGCGCTCCAGAAGAGCGGCCACCTCATGGTGGCGGAGCCCCTCGAACCAGTCCAGATGGCCATGACCGTGCGGGTCCGGAACGGTAAGGTGTCCGTCACCGGTGGCCCGTTTGCCGAGACGAAGGAGCGGTCCGGACGGCAAGGTGCGCCTGCTCGATCTGTTCGAGGGACGCCGCCAGCTCATCGTGTACCACTTCATGTTCGACCCGAGCTGGGACGAGGGCTGCCCGAACTGCTCGTTCCTGGTCGACAACATCGGCCACCTCGCCCATGTGCACGCACGCGACACCTCTCTCGTCCTTGTCTCCCGGGCGCCCCTGGCCAAGATCGAGCCGTTCAAGGGGCGCATGGGCTGGACGGTTCTGTGGTATTCATCGTTGGGCAGCGACTTCAACTACGACTTCCACGTCACGTTGGACGAGACCGTCGCTCCCGTCGAGTACAACTACAGGGACAAGGTGGAGCTCGTGCGGAAAGGTGAGACCTATTTCACGCAGGGCGAATCGCACGGCCTGAGCGTCTTCCTGCGCGATGGCGACAGGATGTTTCACACCGATGGGGCGGCAGGAGGACTGGGAGGAGCCACGCGGCCGCAGGATCACTCGTGAGCACAAATCGGAGGCCCGGAGCCATGAAATACATGTTGCTGATCTACGTTGACGAGAAAGCGTTGAGCGAGACCGAGCGGGAGGCGTGTTACGTGGAGTCCACGCAGCTCGCGCACGAGATCAAATCGAGCGGGCAGTATCTGGCCGCCAACCCGTTGCACCCGACAGGAATGGCGACCAGCGTCCGGGTACGCAACGGCAAACGGCTCGTGACCGATGGGCCGTTCGCGGAGACGCGCGAACAACTGGGCGGCTACTTCCTCATCGACGCGAAGGATCTCGATCAGGCGATCGGCATCGCCGCCCGGATTCCCATGGCGCGCAAGGGTACTGTCGAGATCCGTCCGGTGATGGAGATCGCGGGCCTGCCCCCTGAGGAGGGGGCGTGACCGGCGCAGAGCCTGTTCTGATGGCGGGGCCACGGGCGGTGGCTGGATGACTAGAAAGGAGTGAGAGATGAGCAGGGTACGGGTACTGGTTGGTACACGCAAGGGCGCGTTCGTCCTGACGGCGGACGCCAAGCGCGAACGGTGGGACGTCAGTGGCCCCCACTTTGGGGGCTGGGAGATCTACCACCTCAAGGGATCGCCCGCTGACCCGAATCGGCTGTATGCGTCGCAGTCCAGCGGCTGGTTCGGGCAGATGATCCAGCGCTCCGACGACGGTGGCAAAACGTGGGAGGCGGTGGGTAACGAGTTCGTGTACGACGGGGTCCCCGGCACGCACCAGTGGTACGACGGCACGCAGCACCCCTGGGAGTTCAAGCGCGTCTGGCACCTCGAACCGTCGCTGACCGATCTGGATACCGTCTACGCCGGAGTTGAAGACGCCGCGTTGTTTCGCTCGGCCGACGCCGGCCAGACGTGGCAGGAGCTCTCCGGCCTGCGCGGCGACGGCTCAGGGTCCCGCTGGGCGCCAGGCGCAGGTGGGATGTGCCTGCACACGATCCTCCCGGATCCGAGCGACCCG
>DASYUQ010000096.1 GCA_036001065.1 Candidatus Methylomirabilota bacterium | reverse complement strand
CTCGCGCTGATTGACGACGCACTTCTTGTGCGGATGCACGAACTCGATCGGATCCTCGATGGTGATGATGTGCTCGCTCCGCTCGCTGTTGATCTTGTCGATCATCGCCGAGAGCGTCGTCGACTTGCCCGAGCCCGTCGGCCCGGTGACGAGCACGAGGCCCTTGGGCCGGTCGGCCAGCTCCCGCACGATGGGCGGAAGCCCCAGCTCGTCGAACCCGCGGATCTGGTAGGGGATCACCCGGATGGCGGTGCCCACCGCGCCGCGCTGGCGGTAGACGTTGCACCGGAAGCGAGCGAGGCCCTGGATGCCGAACGACAGGTCGATCTCGTTTTCCTCCTCGAACTTCTGCTTCTGGGCTTCGTTCAGCACGCTATAGGCGAGCCGCTGGGTGTCCTGCGGCGTCAGCTGCTCGAACTGCGTGAGTTGGACGAGCTTGCCGTTGATCCGGATCTGCGGGTACGTGCCGGTGGTGATGTGCAGGTCGGATCCACCGCGGTCCACGAGGATCTGCAGCAGGTCTGCCATGTTTGCGGCCATCGTCTCCTCCGGCTGCTATTCGGCCACGGTCACGCGCAGCACTTCGTCCACGGTCGTGACGCCTTCGAGCACTTTGATGAGCCCCGCCTGGCGGAGCGTCTTCAGGCCCTGCGCTTGCGCGGTCGCGCGGATGTCGGCGGTCGGCGCCGCCTTCAAGATGAGATCGCGCAACTCCTGCGTGATCGGCATGACTTCGTAGAAGGCCACGCGCCCCTTCATGCCCGTGAAGTTGCAGTTCGGGCAGCCCTTGCCCTTGAAGAGCTGGACGCGGCCGCGCCCCTCGGGCTGATGCCCATAGGGCGCCAGGCTGTCCTCGTCGGCGGCGTACGGCTCGCGGCAGTCCTTGCAGACCTTGCGCCCCAGCCGCTGCGCCAGGATCAGCTGGAGCGAGGAGGCCACCAGGAAGGGCGGGATCCCCATGTCCACCAGCCGCGCGATGGTGGAGGGGCAGTCGTTGGTGTGCAGCGTGGAGAACACCAGGTGGCCGGTGAGCGCCGCCCGGACGGAGATCTGCGCCGTCTCGAGATCCCGCGTCTCGCCGACCAGGATCACGTCGGGGTCCTGCCGCAGGAAGGAGCGCAGGGCGGCCGCGAACGTCCGCCCCACCGCCTCGTTGACCTGGACCTGGTTGACCCCCTTGAGGTTGTACTCCACCGGGTCCTCGGCCGTCATGATGTTGACGTCCGGGGAGTTGATGGTGTGGATCGCGGAGTACAGCGTCGTCGTCTTGCCCGACCCCGTGGGCCCGGTGATCAGCACCATGCCGTAGGGCTGCTTGATGGCCTTGGTGAACTGCTCCAGCGACCAGGCGTCGAAGCCCAGCTGGGTGAGGTCCAGCTTCAGCGCGTCCTTGTCCAGGATGCGCAGCACGGCCTTCTCGCCGAAGATCGTCGGCAGCACCGAGACCCGGAAGTCGATCTCCCGCGTGTTGTAGCGCAGCTTGATGCGCCCGTCCTGGGGCATCCGCCGCTCCGCGATGTCCAGGTTGGCCATGATCTTCAGCCGCGAGATGATGGCCGGCTCCAGCTTCTTGGGCGGCGCCAGCATCTCGTGCAGCACCCCGTCGATGCGGAACCGCACCCGGAACACCTTCTCGTACGGCTCGAAGTGGACGTCCGACGACCCCTTCTGGATGGCGTCCACCAGCACCATGTTCACCAGCTTCACCACCGGGGCCTCGTCCGCCGACTCCCTCAGCTCGAAGACGTCGGCCTTGCCACCGATCTCCTGGTCCTCGACCACCTCGACGCTGGAGGCGGCGACTTCGCTGCTCAGCTCGGTGAGGACCTCCGTGATGCCCCCCGACTGGCTTTCGTAGTTCCGGTCGATCGCCTTGCGGATCGCGGCCTGGGAGGCGACCACGGGCAGCACCTGTAGGTTCGTCATGAATGCGACGTCGTCGAGGGCGAAGACATTGGTGGGATCCGCCATGGCGAGGGTCAGCGTGCCCCCGACACGCTTGACGGGGAGGACCTCGTACTTCTTGGCGATCGGAGCGGGTACGAGGCGGAGGACCTCCGGTTCGACGTCCAGCTGCGACAACGTGATCGACGGGATGCCGTACTGACGTGAGAGGAACCCGATGAGCTGCTCTTCGCTCAGAAGGTTGAGCCGGAGGAGCACGGACCCGAGCTTCTCGCTCGTGCCCTTCTGATCGGCCAGCGCGCGCAGGAGCTGGTCTTGGCTGATCAGTCCTTCGGCGACCAGGAGATCTCCGAGTCGCCGGGTCGGAGATTGCCCCAGCTTCGTATGCGCCTTCGTGTGCGCCATTAAGACTTTTTTACTGTACTCCGCCCAGCCGTTTCAACGTATCTGAAAAGGCTCGGTGGGCGTCGTCCTGATACAGCACGAAGACTACGCGCTTGAGGCTACTATGGCCGCCTTTGAGGTGGCCCACGACCTCCTTGAGCATCGCCTCGGCGGAAATGGGCGGGGGAACGTGGCCCACACCCGTGCCGAGCGCGGGCAGGGCCAGGGACGTGATCCGATGCTTGTCGGCCACGGCGAGCACGGCCCGCGTCGTCTTCCCGATCTTCTCGGCGTCGGTCTGGAGATCGGGGCCCATGACCGCCGCGTGGATGACGTGCGTCGCCGCCAGGTTGCCGCCGGTGGTCAGCACCGCTTCCCCTACCTCCACCGGCCCCTGCCGCATCGCCTCTTCTTCGATGATGACGCCGCCCTTGCGTTTGATGGCGCCGGCGACGCCGGCACCCATCGCCAGGGTCGAGTTGGCCGCGTTGACGATCGCATCGACCTCCCGGTCGGTGATGTCTCCGCGTTCGATCGAGATGCTCGCGCCGCCGATCTTGAGCTTCATGACTCAGGCTTGCCTGGGGCCGGCGCCTCGCGCTCGCCCGCCCGCTCCCGGGCCTTCGCGGCCTCCCACGAATGCTCGAGCTCTTCCTGGGATACGTTTTCCATGGACTTGCCTCGAGCGATCAGGTCGACCTCCATCTCGGTGAAGCGGCGGCGGAATTTTTCGATGGCTCGGCCCAGCGCCTCCTCCGCGTCGATGCCCGCCAGTCGGGCCACGTTCACGAGCGAAAAGAAGACATCGCCCAGCTCCTCCGCGATCCGGTCCTGATCGCGGCCCGCGATCGCCGTGGCGGCTTCCCGGACCTCCTCCTCGACCTTCTCCCAGGCGGCGGGCGCGTCGGGCCAATCGAAGCGCACGCGCGCCGCTTTTGTCTGGACGCGCTGGGCCCGGAGCAGGGCGGGCAGGGCCCGCGGGACCCCGTCGATCACCGACCGCCGTCGGCCTTCCGCAACAGCCTCGCGCTGCTTGAGCGCTTCCCACTGCGCCAGCGCTTCCTGGGGCGTGGCCACCGAGGCGTCACCGAACACGTGCGGGTGGCGGCTCACCATCTTGGCGACGAGGCGGCGAAGCACATCCGTCATGGTGAATTCGCCGCGTTCCGTCGCGATCTGGCAGTGAAACACCACCTGGAACAGCAGGTCGCCGAGCTCTTCCTGCAGGTGCGCGCTGTCGCTCGTCTCCAGCGCTTCGAGGACCTCGTAGGCCTCCTCGATGAGGTACGCCTTCAAGGAGGTTCGGGTTTGTTCGCGGTCCCACGGACAGCCATCCGGTCCACGCAGGCGCGCCATGATGTCGACGAGACGTTCGAAGAGGGTACTGGGGGACTCGGTCATGTCCGCACTTGAGGGTGAAGTGATTATACAGCAGCCATTTCCGCGTATGCTACGTTGACGCATATGGCCGAGCGCGACTTCGACCAGGGCTTCCAGGTGAGGGACCGGCGCGGCCGGGGTGAGGAGCCATCGCCGTCGGCCGAAGAGCGCCGGCCGGCCCCCCAGGAGGGGCGGCAGGTCCCGGAACCTCAGGCTCCACCCCGGGAGCGGCAGGCGGCGCCGGAACCTCAGGCTCCACCCCGGGAGCGGACCCTGATGGGCCTCTTCATGATGCTCGCGAGCTTCGCGGTGGCTGCGCTGGAAGGGGTACCAGATCCCACCACGGGCCAGACCGAACGCGATCCCCAGCAAGCGGCGGAGCTCGTCGACACGCTCATCCTCCTGCGCGAGAAGACGGAGGGCCACCGGACCGCCGAGGAGACTCAGATGCTGGAGGGACTGATCTACGACCTCCAGCTCCGGTACGTACGGGCTACGACGCGGTCCTGATCAGGACGCGCCCGGGTTCGACCACGAGCCCCTCCATCGTCTCCGGGACTGGCGAGCGCAGTAACCGCAGCGCTGCCGGATTCACGATGAGACGGAGCAGAAATGCGGGGAGTCGCCGCTGCCCAAGCCAGAAGTGGGTGACCTCGAGCCGGAGATAACGGCGCTGGCGGCCCCCGGTCAGCTCGAGGCGCGCGCGGGCGCGGAGGTGCAGCCACAGCGGGCGCTCGAGCCAACGCGTGGGCAGCATCTCGACGAGCCGGGGCATCGGCGGTTCCGTCAGGATGGCGCGCAGGGGAACGCGGCCCGCGAACTCGACCGTGGCATCGTCCCGAAATCGAATGGTGACCGCGGTGAGCGGCAGGTCCGCGGCGTCCGCGAGGTGGCGTGACAGGAAGGCGTTGATCTCCCCCTCGGAGAGCACGGTCGGCTCCGCCCCACCTCCCCCCCGGCCTAAGCTGGCTCGACCACGCCTGGCAAGCGCGTAGATCTTTTGCTGGGCGCTCCGCCAGTCCGCCGGGGTCACCGCCACCGTCTGGAGGTCGGGCTGTTCGAAGACTCCGAGGAGGAACCAGAAAAACCCGGCAAACCCAGCAGCCAGGAGAACCACGAGGCAGAGAAAGGCCACCAGGCAGCCACCACAGCCGAGTCGCATTGCCAGACGATAGCATGGATACTCTTAAAATCCTTGAAAGTTAGGTAGTTACATTCCATGCTTCCGGTATGTTAGGCTCCACATCTTGACAGATATGGACTCACCTGATATACGAACAGTGGACTCAATCTCCAAGGCCGGCAGGGAGGGCCGGCGAAACCGCAAAGGAGGGGACTGACTATGACGATCGATCGTTGGCGTCCGTTCGCAAACACCCGGGAGCGTTGGGAGCCGTTCCACGACGTGACCGAGATTCACAGGAGATGAACCGACTGTTCGACAACTTCTTCGGCCGGCCGTCCGCGGTAGCGACCGCGGAGCGGGTGTGGCTTCCGCTCTGCGACATGTACGAGACCAAGGACGATCTCCACGTGACCTTCGAGCTCCCCGGCGTTCGGGAGAAGGAGGTCAGCGTCGCGATCACGGGCGATGTCCTCACCGTGAAGGGCGAGCGCAAGTGGGACCGGGAACTGAAGGATGAGAACTATCACCGGCTGGAGCGTGTCTACGGCAAGTTCGAGCGCGCTGTCCCGCTGCCCGTGCCGGTGCAGGCAGACAAGGTGAAGGCCACCTACCGCGATGGGGTGCTGGAGATCACGCTCCCGAAGGCGGAAGAGGCGAAGCCCAAAGAGATCAAGATCGACCTGCTGTAGGCCCCCGGTGTCGCGCGTTTCGAGCGCCGGCTTTGCCGGCGCCACCGAACTGGGGGAGGTCTCGGAGGGGGCCCTCGAGGCCCCCTCCGATTAAAAGGGAGACTGGACATGGCGAAGGTGATCGGTATTGACCTCGGGACGACGAACTCCGTGGTGGCGGTGGTGGAGGGCGGCAACCCCACTGTCATCGCCAACCAGGAGGGGAGTCGGCTGACGGCTTCCGTCGTCGGTTTCACGAAGGACGGCGAGATTCTCGTCGGTCAGGTCGCCAAGCGGCAGGCCATCACGAATCCCGAGAACACCGTGTTTTCGATCAAGCGGTTCATGGGCCGGCGGTACGACGAGGTCCTCCAGGAGATCAAGCTCGTCCCCTACAAGGTGGTCAAGGCCGCGAACGGGGACGTCCGTGTCGAGATCCGGGGTAAGGAGTACGCGCCGCCGGAAATCTCCGCCATGATCCTGCGCAAGCTCAAGGAGGCCGCCGAGGCCTACCTGGGCGAGAAGGTGACGCAGGCGGTCATTACGGTGCCGGCTTACTTCAACGACAGCCAGCGCCAGGCCACCAAGGACGCGGGGAAGATCGCCGGGCTGGAAGTGCTGCGCATCATCAACGAGCCCACCGCGGCGGCACTGGCCTACGGGATGGACAAGAAAAAGGACCAGACGATCGCGGTCTACGACCTCGGCGGCGGGACCTTCGACGTCTCGATCCTCGAGATCGGCGAGGGCGTGTTCGAGGTCAAGGCGACCAACGGCGACACGCACCTGGGCGGCGACGACTTCGACCAGCGGATCATCGACTGGATCGCCGAGGAGTTCAAGAAGGAGCACGGCATCGACCTCCGTAGGGACCGCATGGCGCTGCAGCGGCTGAAGGAGGCGGCCGAGAAGGCCAAATGTGAGCTGTCGACGACGCTGCAGACCGAGATCAATCTGCCGTTTATCACGGCCGACGCGAGCGGTCCCAAGCACTTGGTGCTGACCCTCACCCGCGCCAAGCTGGAGGCACTGGTGGCTGATCTTATCGAGCGCACGCTGGGCCCGTGCCGCCAGGCGATGCAGGACGCAGGGGTGACGCCCAAGGACATCGATGAGGTGATCCTGGTCGGCGGTCAGACGCGCATGCCCAAAGTCCAGGAAGTGGTGAAGCAGCTGTTCGGCAAGGAGCCGCACAAGGGCGTGAACCCGGACGAGGTGGTGGCGGTCGGCGCGGCGGTGCAGGCGGCCGTGCTGACGGGCGAGGTCAAGGACCTGCTGCTGCTCGACGTGACGCCGCTCTCGCTGGGCATCGAGACCCTCGGCGGAGTCATGACGGTGCTGATCCCGCGCAACACGACGATCCCGACGAAGAAGAGCGAGATCTTCACGACGGCGGCCGACAGCCAGACGTCGGTCGAGGTCCATGTTCTGCAGGGTGAGCGGCCGATGGCGCGGGATAACCGCACCCTCGGCAAGTTCCATCTCGTGGGCATCCCGCCGGCGCCACGGGGTGTCCCGCAGATCGAGGTGACCTTCGACATCGATGCGAACGGCATCCTCAATGTGTCCGCGAGAGACACGGCGACAGGCAAGCATCAGAACATCACCATCACCGCCTCCTCAGGCCTGACCAAGGAGGAAGTCGAGCGGATGGTGAAGGACGCCGACTCCCACGCCGCGGACGATGCCAAGCGCAAGCAGGAGATCGAGGTCCGGAACCAGACTGACTCGCTCGTTTACTCCACCGAGCGAACGCTCGGCGAGCACGGCGCCAAGCTTGGCGAGGCGGATCGCAAGGCGGTCGAGGAGGCGCTCGCCGAGGCGAGGGAGGCGCTGAAGGGCGACGATGTCGACCGGATGAAGCGCGCCCAGGAAAAGCTGACGCGGGCCTCGCACAAGCTCGCCGAGATCATGTACCGCGAGGCGCAGGCCAAGGCGCCGGGGGCGCCCACCGGCGGGACCGCGGCCGATGGCAGTGGGGCCGCCGGCGGGCCGAAGGAAGGCGAAGTGGTGGACGCGGACTTCGAGGATCTGGGCGAAAAGAAGTAGGGCGGACCATGCATCGCGACTATTACGCGGTGCTCGGCATCGCGGCGACGGCGGAGCCGCGCGAGATCCGTCGGGCCTACCAGCGGCTGGCGCGGCAGTACTCGCCGGACGTGAACTTCTGGGACGAGGCGGCGCGCGCGCTCTTTACCGAGATCGCGGAGGCCTACCGCGTGCTGAGCGACCCGGCGGCGCGCGCGATGTACGACCGGTTAGGCCACCGCATGGGCGGCGATGCGCTGGAGGCCGGCCGGCGGGGCGAGGACGTTCACCTGGCGGTGGAACTGTCGTTCGCCGAGGCGGCGCGCGGGGCGGCCTTCGAGCTTGACGTGCCGCGGTTTTCGCCGTGCAGCGCGTGTGGCGCCACCGGCGTCAGCGCCGGCGACCCGTGCCCCGTGTGCCTCGGTCGCGGGGTGCGGCGCGTGGTGGACGTCGTGTCGGTGACGATTCCGGCCGGCGTCGATTCGGGCACCCAGGTCCGCGTCCGGGGTGAGGGGAACGCCGCACCGTTCGGCGGCCCGCGCGGCGACCTCATCGTGAGCACACGCGTGCGGGAACACGCGTTCTTCAGGCGGCAGGGGGAGGGCGTGTACTGCGAAGTGCCCATCAGCGTGTGGGAAGCCCTGCGCGGCGCCCGCATCCACGTCCCGACGCCAACTGGTGAGGCGGTGCTGGTGATTCCACCCGGGACGACGGCGGGCCAGGCGTTCCGTCTGCGCGGGCACGGGCTGCCGAAGCTGGCGGGGGAGGGTCGGGGGGATCTCTACGTCACGATCCGCGTGGAAGTGCCCGGCGGGCTCGACACGCGGACCGACGAGTTGGTCCGCGAGCTCGAGCGGCTGATCCCGCTCTCCCCGCGGGCCGGTCTGGCGCGGTACGCGGGAGGGACGCAGTGAACGATCGGAGCAAGCCGCTATACACAATCGGCGTTGTCGCGAGCATGCTCAAGGTGCATCCGCAGACGCTCCGTTTCTACGAGAAGAAGGAGTTGCTGCGTCCGAGCCGAACCGAAGGACGGACTCGGATGTACTCGCAGGAGGATGTCGAAGAGCTGGCCCGCCTGATCCGTCTCACTCGGGATCTCGGCGTGAATCTGGCCGGCGTCGAAATCATCTTAAGGATGAGACGGCGGATGATCGAAATGCAGAAGCAGATCGAGGATCTTCTCGTCTATGTTCGCGAGAGCGGGGAGGACGGGCGCGGGCGGGAGGCCCGCCCGCCGCGGGAGGCGCTCGTGCGCGCCGCCTCCGGCCACCTCAAGCCCGTCGATCTCTTCTGAGAGAAAGGTCGAAGGTATCCCACGAGATGACTAATCAGCCCGACGGCAAGGACCGGCCGGTGCCGGACATCCTGGCGATCCTTCCGCTGCGCTCGGCCGTGGTGTTCCCCCACGCGGTCGTGCCGCTGGCGGCCGGACGCCCATCTTCGGTTCGCCTGATCGAGGACGCGGTGCAGGGGGGGCGACTGGTTGCCACGGTGGCGCAGCGCGACCCGGCCAACGACGAGCCCGGCCGCGAGGGGCTGCACCCGGTCGGCACGCTGACGATGATCCATCGCGTACTGAAGCAGCCCGACGGAACGCTGCGTCTCGTGGTGCAAGGGCTCAGCCGGCTGCGGATCGTCGAGGTTCTCGAGACCTCGCCGTTCCTTCGGGCCCGCGTAGAAGTCCTGGCCGACGAAGAGCCGGCCCCGCACGATCTCGAAGCCGAAGCCCTCACGCGGAGCGTCACGTCGCTCTTCCAGAAGGTCGTGTCACTCTCGCCCACGTTGCCCGACGAGCTGGCGAACGTCACGGCGACCGCGGAGGGTGGCGGCGCGTTGGCCGACGTGGTCGCGGCATCCCTGCCCACGCTTCAGCTCGGGCTCAAGCAGGAGCTGCTCGAGACCACCAGCGTCAAGGCGCGCCTGCAGAAGCTGGTCACAGCGCTCGGCAAGGAAGCCGAGGTCCTCGAGCTAGGCTCGAAGATCCAGTCCGAGATCCAGTCGGAGATGTCGAAGACCCAGCGGGAGTACTACCTGCGCGAGCAGCTCAAGGCCATCCAGAAGGAGCTGGGCGAGGGCGACGAGCGCACGCAGGAGATCGACGCGCTCCGGGAGAAGATCGAAGCGGCCGGCATGCCGGAGGAAGCGCGCCAGGAGGCGCTCCGCGAGCTGGATCGACTGGCCAAGATGCCGCCGGCGGCGGCGGAGTATACGGTGGCCCGGACCTACATCGACTGGCTCGTGTCGATGCCGTGGCGCCAGCAAACAACCGACACCGTCGACATCGAGCAGGCGCGGGCGATCCTCGACGAGGACCATGAGGGCCTCGAGAAGGTCAAGGAGCGGATCCTCGAGTACCTGGCGGTGAAGAAGATCCGCCGGGACGGCAAGGACCCGATCCTGTGCCTCGTAGGCCCCCCGGGCGTCGGCAAGACCTCGCTGGGACGGTCCGTCGCCCGCGCACTCGGTCGGAAGTTCCACCGGATCTCGCTGGGCGGCATGCGGGATGAGGCCGAGATCCGTGGCCACCGGCGCACCTACATCGGCGCGCTGCCGGGCCAGATCATCCAGGGACTCCGGCGGACGGGCACCAAGAATCCCGTGTTCATGCTCGACGAGATCGACAAGCTCGGAACCGACTTCCGGGGCGACCCGGCCTCGGCCTTGCTCGAGGTGCTCGATCCCGAGCAGAACGCGACGTTCCGGGACCACTACCTGGACGTCCCCTTCGACCTGTCGCGGGTGCTGTTCATCACGACGGCGAACGTCATCGACGCCGTCCCGGCGCCGCTGCGCGATCGGATGGAGGTCATCCACCTCGCGGGCTACACCGAGGAGGAGAAGATCCGGATCGCCCAGACGCACCTCGTCCCGAAGCAGGCCCACGAGCACGGCCTGACCGTGGGCACCGACCTCGAGTTCACGCTGGAGGCGCTGCGCTTGCTCGCGCGCGGCTACACGCGAGAGGCCGGCGTCCGCAACCTCGAGCGGGAGATCGCCAGCATCTGCCGCAAGGTGGCCCGGCAGCGGGCCACGGGCCCCAGCGGGCTGGTACGCGTCACCCCCGACGTGGTGACGTCATTCCTCGGTGTGCCGCGCTTCGAATTCGAGGAGCTGGAGGAGCGTACCCGAGTGCCGGGAGTGGCGGTGGGCTTGGCATGGACGCCGGCCGGCGGCGATCTGCTCTTCATCGAGGCGACCCGGATGAAGGGCGCCCGCACGCTGACGCTGACCGGTCAGCTCGGGGACGTGATGAAGGAGTCGGCGCAAGCGGCCCTGTCCTGGGTCCGCTCACACGCCGGGGCGCTGGGACTCCCGGCCGACTTCTGGGAGTCATCGGACGTCCACATCCACGTGCCCGCCGGGGCGATCCCCAAGGACGGGCCATCCGCCGGTGTCACGTTGACGGTCGCGCTCGTTTCGCTGCTCACAGGCCGGCGCGTGCGCCCGGGGCTGGCGATGACCGGCGAGGTGAGCCTCTCCGGGCGTGCGCTGCCAGTGGGTGGGATCAAGGAAAAGGTTCTGGCGGCTCACCGGGCGGGCGTGCGCACCGTGATCCTGCCCAGACGCAACCAGAAAAATCTGCTGGAGGATGTGCCGCGGGAGGTGCAGGAGGTCATGACCTTCCACCTGGTTGATGCCGTGGACGAGGTAGTCGATCTCGCGCTCGAAGAGCCGGCCCGGCCGCAGCCCGAGTCCATTGCCTCCAGGGCCTAAGTGACTGATTTAACATACGTCTCTGACTGCATCATTGACAATGGATCATGGGCGTCCGGTAAGATGATGTCGTGATCAGGTTTGCCGTCGGCGTCCTTGTGGTCAGCGCCCTTGCGACCGCCGCCCCTGCCGGCGCCCAGACGTTCCGGTTGGTTGGGGCGGACGGCACCGTCCATTTCACGAACACGCCGACCGATCCCCGCTACCGGCGTGAGGGCGTGGTGACTGGCAGCCAAGTCGGCTGGCTCCGCCCGGTTGTCACCGTGGCTCCGTACGCGCGGGAAATCCGGGAAGCGGCCGATCGCTACGGCATTCCCGAGAACCTGATCACGGCCATGATCCGCGTCGAGTCCGGCTTCAATCCGCGCGCCGTATCATCCAAGGGCGCGCGGGGCCTCATGCAGCTCATGCCGGAGACGGCCTCGATCCTCGGCGTACGCGATGTGTTCAATCCGCGGGAGAACATCGACGGGGGCGTCCGTCACCTGCGCGGATTGATGGAGAGGTTCGCGAGTGACCTGGCGCTGGTGCTGGCGGCCTACAACGCGGGCGAGCAGGTGGTGATGGCCTATCGCGGGATCCCCCCGTACCAGGAGACGCGTGGCTACGTGACCCGGGTGCTCGAGCTGTTCGGCGGCGCGTCGGCCTCGCTGCCCCAGTCGACGTTCGTGACCGTCGAGCGCAACGGCACCGTCGTTTATACGAACATCCCGCCGCGGGGGCGCCTCTTCTAGTTGGGACGGCGCCGCTAGGGGCGGCGCCAGACGAGGTCGAGGAAGCGTTCCAGCAAGCCGTCGTTGACGAACACGTCGAGGGCCTCCCGCGTGCCCGCCTGATCCATCCCCCACAGAGCGGCACGCTTGCCCTCGTTGGCCATCTGGATGAAGACCCGCTGGTCCCGCGTGAAGACCACCGGCAGATCCTCGTAGATCTGGGCGGTGAATGCGTTGACGCCGGGGCCGCCAATGGCGATGGCCGGGAAGAACTCGCCCAGCTCATTGTTTATGACCCAGACGTCGGTCACGACGACGCCGGCGTGCCCCTCCGAGCCCGCGGCTCGCGCGTTCACCGCGCGCTTCAGTTCGTAGGCGATCGGACGGTCCTCCTCCTCGGGCAGGATTCCGTGGCCGACGACGACCAGCACGGTCGTTCTGAGATCGAAATAGCGGATCATCAGCGCAGCAGCTTCGCGATATCCCGGAAGACCTCGGTGTCGGCCCGCCCCAGCCACTGAAAGACCACGGTTTCCGTGGCCGTAACGACAGCGCCGGCGTCGCGGGCCTCGGCCAGTCCCAGATCGTAATTGGCGCGCCGGCGCGAGCAGACGGCGTCGGCGACCACCGAGACGCGGAACCCCAGGTCCAGAAGGTCCCGGGCGGTGATAAGTACGCACACGTGGGCTTCGAGACCGGTGAGGATCACGTGGTCGGCGCCGAGCGCCCGTAGGCGTTCGACGAAGCCCGGGGCCCCGCAGCAGGAAAATGCGGTCTTCTCGAACGCGTCAACGCCGTCGAGCAGGGCCCGGAGCTCGGGCAAGGTGCGCGCCAGTCCCTTTGGGTACTGCTCGGTGAGCATGATTGGCACGCCCAGCCGCTGGGCGGTGGCGCCGAGGATCTTGATGTTCGCGAGCATTTCGTCGCGGCGCTCCGCCTCCATCGCGGCGAAGAGCCGTTCCTGGACGTCGACCACGACGAGGGCGGGACGGGGCATAGCGCCTCCCAGGACACCGGACACGGGGCTCGAACCGCCTCATTCTCTCACGCTCCGCCAGCCTGACCAGGGGGTGCACTGACCGCCACCGCCAGGCCGGCCCTCGTGCCCAGGTATCTCGCCCTCGGACTTCACCCAGGCCACGGAGCGTGCAGGGCGGTTCCTGGGCTCGACTCCGTCCGGCTTGCCGGCGGGTTTCGAGAATCAGCCGGGCACGAGGAGAAGCATCAACCGGCGCCGTAGTGGCACGGCGCGGATCTCGCTGATGATCCAAAACGGCACTCGAAGCCGATATTCACTGGGCCTGCGAAAGCATGGTGCTCAGCAATTTCAACGCCTTCCTGGCGCCACGATCCGGTGGCATCGAATCCGCACTCCCCCCGCCGACCGAACTGGGCATGAGAGCGACCTCCAGCGGAGAAACAGCACACAGCCTCGTGAAGACGGTCCTCGTCACGATCGCGTCCCTGGTCGTACTGCTGCTTCCCCATCCGGCCCGAGGCGAGGGCGCCTGGCTCCTCAGCCTTTACGGGGGCCATTTCGGCGGGAGTGGCAACGGCGACATGGCGGAGCTCCAGTTCCGGGACACGTACTTCACTGGCCTCGGACTGCTGTGGGAATTTGCCGAGTCCGATCCTCACGTGCGCTGGGAATTCGAAGGGCAGGCGCTCAAACATTTCGGCCAGCAGGACAACGGCGAGTTTGCGATCACGATCAACGTCCGCTGGCTGACGTTCCCGTGGGATGCCTACCTCGACACGAGCCTGGCCTTTGGGAGCGGCCTCTCCTACGCTACCGATGCCCCCGCGGTGGAGGCCCGAGAGAACCCGGACACCGGCTCCACGCGATTGCTGCACTACTTGCTGGTCGACCTGGCTTTCGCGGTGCCGGGGGCACCTCAGTGGAGCGTCGTGACTCGGATCCACCACCGCTCGGGGATCTGGGGATTCTTCGACGGCGTCGGCCGGGCCTCCAACTTCTTCGTCGTGGGACTGCGGTACCGCTTCTAAGACGCAGGAGCGTCCCACCATCGGGCCGCCGCGCCTGGCGAACCTCCTGGACTCGTGGTTGCGTGCGCCGGACCGGAGGAGCTGGCGATGAAGCCGGGCCAGAGAGTTTCCGCCTCGGTCCTGATGGTGGCGTTGGCGCTCACGCTCACCGGCTACTGGAGACCACCATCCGCCCGGGCAGCCGACCAGGACCTCGGCCCCTGGACCGTCGGCGGCGCGATCAGCTTCCTGGGCAGCACGCCGGACGGCATCGCCCTGGCGCTGAACTTCCGAGTTGAGCCAGATCGGGCTCTCCGCGCAGGCGAAATACTGGCTCGAGGTCCCGAACACCGAGAGCCGATTGAAGCTGACCGTGCAAGCCGGTATCGGGTTCGTGCACGCCGATTTTCTTCTGGGCGATACCTCCTGGCTGATCCCGCTCGGCATAGGTATGGACTATGCGCTGACCGACAAGATAAAGCTGACCCGATCTTGATACCGGCTTCGGGACTCGTGCTCGAGCGATGGCCGGCCTCACGTTCGGCGTCCGCTTCTGATCGGTCCGGGGATCTCTAGGCGCCTTGCTTCCGCCGCTCCTGCTCCTCGAAGGCGTCGAGGTCCTCCAGGGCGTCGACCGTAGCCCTGAACTCGATCGAGACCTGGTCACCGAGCCGACGGCGTTCGTCTTTCGCCGCCTCGTATAGCTGCTCCAGCAACTCGTCACGCCGGCGTCGGATCCGCTTCTGGTCCCTTCGCTCTGCGGTCATCGCGCTCCTCCGCGTTGAGTCGGGAAGCCTCCAGTGCCCGTGAGACGACGGTGTGCTACGGCTGGTCGGCGCAGGTCAGTTGGCGGGCCCCTGCGGCGAAGATCGGCGGGTCAGGTCCACTGGACCCTGTGGCCCCCAGCGGAAGCTCGACTCACCCGTCCCCGCGAGATGCTCAGCGTCTATGCGGGTCAACGTGAGTTGTTGGGTGCCGTTCGGCATCACGCCGCGCAACACGAGCATCAACCCTCCACGCGTGGACCCGAACCAGCCCTCGACGCCGACCGAGACGGCATCGCCCCGGATGGTGGAAGTCATTACCCCGTTCACGCCCGGCGCTCGTTGTCCGAGCAACTGTACAGGACCCAGGTAGATGCCCGAGTAGGCTGCCATTTCCTTCTGGTCGACCACCACGAGCGTCAAAGGAGTCCCGCCCCACAGGCCGCTCCAGGTTCCCCGGAGATCCGGCACCGTTGTCGCGGGCGGAGTCGACCGTAGCCGCTCTGACGTGCTCGCGCAGCCCGTGATCAGCAAGACGAGCCCGAGTCCGGCGAAACAGCCACGATGACGCGTCATCGACGGAGTCCAGTGTAATGCCGCTCTCGGGGACAGGCCAGGGCCAGGTCCTCCAGGCCGTCATCGTGCGGCGGCTGCTAGCGCCCTGGCTGTTCTGCTAGCTCGAGTACCGCCGCCAGGACATCCTTTTGCGTGAGAAGCCCTACGGGACGCCCGGACCCATCGACGACTGGGACCGCCCCGATCTTCTTCGTGATGATGAGTCGCGCGATTCCCAGCATGGGGGTGTCGGGGCCGACGGTGACGTCTTGGGCGTCATGATGTCCTTGACCAGGATGTCAAAGACCTCATACCGGCCGGCGCCGAGACGATAGCCTCGAGCTCTTGGCCTGGCTCAATGCCCGGGTGCAGCAGCTCGATGCCCACCTGGCGCTGGCGGCCGAGGCCGACCCCAAGGCGCGGCGGCTCATGACCCATCCGGGCGTCGGGATGTTGACCGCCCTGGCCACCGTCCTCGTCTTGGGGCCACCGGATCGCTTCCCCCACAGCACGCACGTCGTCAGCGACGTCGGCTTGGCCCCTTCGGTCAGTGCGTCGGCCGATAAATGTCGCCTGGGCCACATCAGCAAACAGTCCAGCGCCCTGCTCCGCTGGATCCTTGGCCAGGCCGCGCCGCTGGCCGCGCGCGCCGATGCCGATCTCAAGCGCTTGTCCTTCACGCTGCTGCACCGCCGCGGCCGGCCCAAAGCCCAAGTCGCCCTCGCCCGCAGACTGCTGGTGCGCCTCTACATCATGCGGCGTGATGAGCTCGACTATGACGAGTTCTGCCGACGCGGCCGCGCCGCGCGCGCGACGCAGGAGGCCGTCCGCAGCCCGGCGTAAGGCATCGCGAGCATCCTGGTCCGGGTCGGGCCCAGGGCCTACGTTCCAGTGCGGGCGTTCTCGGGGTGATTGATGGTCTACCATGACCGACTTACTGATGGGGACGCCCACCCTCGGCGATCGAGATGACCGCCGACGATCGAACACAACATCATGCGCCGCTCCGGTGTGCGCGAATGGATGGCTGGTGGCCGTAGCCGCGGGTGAATCCGACCGCGTCTCGATCTGAGGATCGAGACCACAGCCGACGACTGCGTTGACTCACCGGCCGTTCTCATGGATCATCACCCGATCCGCCCCAGCAGCAGCGACGGCGGGATGCCGATCCTTCATGGGCGCCTCCCGGGGCGGGACGGGTAGAAGCGGTCCGACCACGTTCAGTTTCACCTGGATGGCACGGAGAGTCTCCCTACCCCGGGGAAGAACTCATGGGCGATGCGGCGGAACCGCTAGGACCGGACCCAAGCCGAAGAGAGTTGGGGAAAAGTTTTCCTATATGGTCCACCCGAGCCGACGGTGTAGCCTTCCGACAGGCAACCACGCGGACGCATGCGCCAACAGCGCAAACGACACGCCAAGAGGCGGATGCCGCTCATCCTTCTCGTGGAGGATGATAGCGACCAGCGGGAAATGTACGCGTCGTTGCTCTCATCGCACGGGTTCGAGGTCGCGCAGGCACGCGATGGGGCACGGGCGGTCGCGCTGGCGTTCGAACTACGCCCCGACCTCATCGTGATGGATTTGTCGCTGCCCTTCCTCGATGGCTGGGAAGCGACCGGACGCCTCAAGCGCGATCCGCGGACTCACCGGATCCCGATCGTGGCCTGCACCGCTCACGCGTTCGGCCCCGCCGTGGAGCGTGCTCTTGAAGTGGGCTGCGACGCCTACGTGGTCAAGCCGTTCTCGCTGAAGAATCTCCTCGCTGAGATCCGCAGGATGCTCGCCCGAGCAGACGGGCGGGCGGTATAGCCTCTCCAGCCGATGCCGTAGTCAAACCAGCCCGCGCGGAGAATTCGGCTCCGCTCGGCGAGCGCATTCTTCAGCGTCGCCCTGATCGTTGACCACGTCGCCGCGTCCCGCCGGGTGCCGGGCATGGTGCGCAGCAGAGCTGGATGCTTCACGCCCGCTCGACCGCCCACCTGCCGGCTAACCCCGATCCGAAATTCTTTTGGCGAGGAATGTGCGGAAACGCGGCGTCGGTAGCGGCCGTGGCCAGGGTGGGTACGTGCGCACCCACGTCTTCCTATAGAGGCGCTGGCTGCGGTCGAACCATCTCCTGAACACCG
>DASYUQ010000095.1 GCA_036001065.1 Candidatus Methylomirabilota bacterium | reverse complement strand
CGGCCCAGCGTGATCGCGCACGAGGTGGCGAGTCCGCTGACCGCCGCGCTGGCGTCGATCGAGCTCTGCCGCGACTTGCTCGGCGACGAGCATGGCTTGGACACGAGGCTCCGGCCTCTGCTGCTGGAAGAGCTGGGCAATGTGACGGGCGGAATGGAGCGGGCGGTGGCGTATCTCCGGGCGATCCAGGATCGCGCCCGCGGCGCCGCAGCCTCCTCGGAGCGGTTCGACGCGGCGGAGGTGGTACGCTCTTGTGTGACGCTCGAGCGCCCGCTGGCACGCAAACGGGGTGTGGTGCTGCAAGACGAGATCGCCCTCGGCCCGGTCTTCCTCCGGGGCGACCCGAACGCGCTTTACCGGATTCTCGCCAACCTCATCCGCAACGCGGTCGCGGCGTCACACGGGCGTAGTCTCCCGGTATGGGTGAAACTGGAACGCGACGGTGAGATGCTGCGGCTGCTCGTGCGAGACGGGGGCGTGGGAGTCCGGCCGGGGCATCTCGAGCGGATCTTCGAGCCCGGCTTCACCACGAAGCAAGGCGGCGAAGGATGCGGCATTGGTTTATCCCTGGTGCGCAACTTGGCCCAGGAGATATTCCGCGGCGACGTGACCGTCGAGTCCGCCGTCGGGCGAGGCACCGTGCTGACCATTGCGCTCCCCGTACCACGCCAGCGAACCGCCGTTTGACGACCGGCTCCACGCGCGGTACTCTCACGCATGCACCCGCATCCCACTCGAGGCCTTCGGTGACGCTCCCTTCCGGCCGCGCGGCGTCGTCTCCGGTCGAGCAGGTCGCGGCGCGCGACCGCCTTTGGGTCGAGCGCATTCGGACCGGCGACGTGTCGGCGTTCGAGGCGATGTTCCGGGCGTACAAGAACGACCTCGGGGCGTTCCTCCAACGCTTTTTGCGGTCACGTGAAGCCGCGGAGGAGGTCATCCAGGACTTGTTCCTGCGCATCTGGGAGCAACGCCACGAGTGGGAAGTGGCGGTCCCGTTGAACATCTACCTGTTCCGCGCCGCCCGGAATCGTGCGATCAGTTATGTTCGCCATCAGCGGGTGGAGACGCGGTTCCGGGAACGGGTCTGCGGTGCGGCAGACGGCGGCTTGCGATCGCAGTCGCCCGCTTGGGCGGACGAGCGAGCGCGGGCGAGCGAGGTCGAGGACGCCATTGAGTTAGCGGTGAACCAGCTCCCCGAGCGCTGTCGCGAAGTGTTCTGCCTGAACCGGTACCATCACCTGAGCTACGCTGAAGTCGCGCAGGCGATGGGCATCTCGGTGAAGACCGTGGAAGTACAGATGGGTCGAGCGCTTACGGTCCTGCGCGAGCGCCTCGCAAGCTGGCGCGGTTGACCGCGCCGGGCCTCTAGCCGCTCGACGCTCCCTCCTCTGTAAGGGTTCCCGCCCTCGGCGTGCGTTCTCCGGGTGTGACCAGGAAACGCGTGCCCTTCTGTGGCTGACCAGATCAGTCCTCCTGACTCGCTGACCCTCGCGCGCTACCTGAGCGGCGAGGCTAGCCCGGCGGAGACCGCCTCGGTCGAGCGCTGGATCGCGGCCGATCCGGCCAACGCCGAGCTGCTCGAGTCTCTGCGAACGATCTGGACCCGTCGCGAGCCGCCCGAATTCGACCCTGACGACGCCGTGTGGAACCGCATCGCCGCGCAGCTCGAGCAGCCGCCCGGGCGGCCCGCGCTCGTGCCGGAACGCGTCCGCTCCGCAGCCCGCTTCGGCCGCTGGCCGGCCCGAACATCCCTCCGGTTCCTGCCAGCGGTCGCGGCGGCCGCCGTCGTCCTCCTGATTAGCGCGACGGTTGCCGTCGAGCTGCGCCAGCGCGAGGAACCGGTAGCGATGCGCGAAGTGGAGACACGCCGTGGCCAGCGCGCCGCGCTCTACCTGCCGGATGGGAGCCGCGCGGTGCTGGCGCCGGAGAGTCGCCTCAGGTTCTCGAGGGCACTCGGCGCCCGTGGCCGGGGCGGCTCGGGGAGCGCGCGGGAGGTATGGCTGGAGGGCCAGGGTTACTTCGAGGTGCAGCACGATAGTACCCGCGCCTTTCGCGTGCGCGCCGCGAACGCTTTGGTCGAGGACCTCGGCACCGAGTTCGTCGTCGCCGCGTATCCCGAGAGGCGTGGCGTCGAGGTCGTGGTCGTGTCGGGGCTCGTGGCGTTGCGCCGCATCACGGAAGACGCGGGCGAGTCACCAGCTCTGCTAACGCTCGCGCGCAGCGACCTAGCGCGCCTCGATTCCTCCGGCACCGCGATCCTCACGCCCAACGTGAATCTCGCGCCGTACCTGGCGTGGACCGAAGGGACCCTCGTCTTCGACGCCACGCCGCTGCGGGAGGTCGCGCCCGCACTAGGCCGGTGGTACGACCTCGATGTCCGCGTAGCGGACCGGGCGCTCGCCGACCGGAGGCTGACGGCCTCGTTCCGCCACGAGCCGGTGTCCCAGGTTCTGGAGTGGATCGCCCGCTCACTTGATGCGCGTGTGGAGCGGGACGGCAGGTCGGTCGTGTTCCGGTTGGATTCTCGATGAGGAGAAGGACTATGCGCCGGTTCTTCGTTGTCGTCACGCTGGCGGCGTTGGCGAGCGGCCAGCGCGCCGATGCTCAGCAGCAGGAGCTGGACCGCTCCCCGCGGTTCCTGCTCGCCTCCGACTCCCGGCTCGTGCCCGTGGACGTGCGCGCGACGCCCCTGCTGGGTCAGCGGCTCTCGCTCGCTCTCAACGGGGCCACGGTGAAGGAGGCGCTGGCTGAGATCGTCCGGCAGTCGGGTTTGCGCCTCGTGTACAGCGACGACGTGCTGCCGGCGCGCGCGCGGGTCCGCCTGCACGCGGAGGGAATCACCGTCGTCGCCGCGCTGACGGACGTGCTGTTCGACGCCGGGCTCGACGTCGTGTTCAGCCCCAACGGCCGGGCGGCACTGGTGCGGCGCGGCACGCTGTTCCAGACAGGGACCGTCACCGGCCGGGTGACGGACTCGGCGAGCGGCCAGGCGGTGGTCGGGGTGGGCGTGTTCCTCAACCGCACCCGCTGGCGCGCGATGACCGATGCGGACGGGCGCTACCGGATGGCTGATGTGACACCGGGCCCCTACACGCTCGCGGCGCGCCGCATCGGGTACAGGGTCTTCACCCAGCCTGTAACGGTGGAGGCCGACCAGGAAGCGATCGTGGACGTCACCCTGCGGGCCGCGCCGAGTGAGCTCGAAGCCGTCGTGGTGACGGCCACGGGCGAGCGGCGGCTGCTCGAGCTCGGGCACGTGGTGGGGCGGATCAACGCGGACTCGCTGGTAAAGGAAGCGCCAGTGACCACCCTGACTGAGTTGCTCACTGCGCGCGTGCCAGGGCTACAGGTGTTCCAGACGCAGGGCACGGTGGGCGGTCGTGTGAACTTGCTCGTCCGCGGCCCCAACTCATTTGGCTTGACTAACCAGCCGATATTTATCATCGACGGCGTGCGCTACACCACGGATGAACGGACACCCCTGTGCTCCGGTGCCTGTCCTGGGTCCACCGAACCAACCAGTCCGCTGAACGATCTGAATCCCAACGACATCGAGTCGGTCGAGGTGGTGAAGGGCCCGTCGGCCGCCACACTCTACGGCACGGACGCGGCGAACGGCGTCGTCGTCATCACGACGAAGCGCGGCCGCGCCGGCCCACCGCGCTGGAACGCGTACGCGAGCGGGACGACGACGAACATCCCGACTGGGAGAATGCGGGACATCTGGTGGGGCTGGGGCACGGTGAACGGCATCCCGAACAACCCGAACCTGAGCTGCACCCTCGAGCGGAAAGAGTCGGGTTCATGCACGCAGCAGGACAGTGTCACGCTGCTCCGGATTGCGCACAAGGACCCGCAGTTCTCGATCTTCGCGCCCAAGCCGACCTACCAGTATGGGCTCAACGTCTCCGGCGGCGCTGCGGACTTGCAGTACTACTTCTCGGCGGATTTCACGGATGCGACGGGTGCGATCCGCATGCCGCCCGCCTTCGTCGATGACCTGAAGGCGCGGCTTGGCCTTAGTGAGCTGCCGCCGGAGTGGCGGGAGCCGAACTCGGCCGGGAACCTGAACTTGCGCAGCAATGTGAGCGCGGTGCTGGGGCAGACGCTGGATCTGCGTCTCAACACCGGGTACGTCCACAGCTCGACCAACGCTCTCACCGTCGCCGGGTTCGGCTACGACGGACCCCTCATGTGGGTTACTCCGGCCAACCCGTATCCCCTGGCGTCGTTCGGCCGCAGCCCGGAGACCGCGTTCGCCAGGTGGTCGACGGACGATGTGGATCGCTTCGTCGGCACCTTCAATGGCGACTGGCGCCCCCTGCGTTGGCTGTCGGCGCGCGCGAGGCTCGGGCTGGACTTGCTCGGCAGCCGCAAGCATGCCCTCGCCCGCCAGGGCGATCAGCCGGCGAACCGCGTCTTGAGTAGCGGCTCGGTCGAGGAAACCCGCACGCGCCAATTGTCGTTGACCGCGGATCTGGGGGCCTCGGCCACCGCCCGCCGCGGCAGACTCAGCGCGCGTACGGCCGTCGGCGCCCAGTACACGCGCACACTCCTCGATGCCGTGGGGGTCTTCGGGACTGGTTTGGCGCCGGGGCAAACCGCGGTTCCGGGCGCAACGCTTGTTCAGGACTTTTACAACTATCGAGAGTCTGTGGTACTCGGCGGGTATGTGGAGCAGATGCTTGGGCTGAACGACCGGCTCTTCGTGACGGGCGCCGTACGCGTGGATGGCGCCTCCGCGTTCGGCCGCGCCTACCAGGCGGCGGCCTATCCCAAGCTGGGTGCGTCCTGGCTGGTGACGTCAGAACGGTTTATGCCCCGCATTCCCGGGCTGGACGAGCTGCGCTTGCGCTTCGCGCTGGGCGCCTCCGGCGCGCAGGCGGATGCGGCGTGGGCGCGGCCGGGCTTCTCGCTGCAGTCCGGCGTCATCGATAGCCAGACGGTGCAGCTCTACCTGCCCACCGCCCTGGGCAATCCGGATCTGCGTCCCGAGCGGACGCGGGAGTCTGAGCTGGGCTTCGACGCCAGCGCCTTCGCTGGCCGGCTGAACCTCGAGGTGACCCGCTTCGCGCGCCGGACCACGGATCAAATCGTCTTCGTCCCCCTGCCGTCCGGCTTGGGGTCCATCTATGACAACCTGGGGCTCACGACGCAGAGCGGGTTCGAGGCCACGATCAACGCGCGCGTGCTGGACACCCGGGTCGTGAGCCTGGACCTCCGGTATCAACACAGCTACTACACCACGAAGCTGGTCGACCTCGGCCGCGGGCTCGTTACATGTTCCGGGAATGACCAATGGGGCTGTTACCGCGAGGGCTATCCACTGGGCGCCCGGTTCTATCAGCCGATCAGCGGGTGGCAAGACAGCAACGGCGACGGCGTCCTGTCCTTCAACGAGATTCAGTTTGACACGCTGACGTATGCGGGAGAAAGCTTCCCGCCGCGCACCCAGGCGTTGTCCCCGGTGCTGGGTCTGTTCGAAGGGCGCGTGCGGATCTCCGCCCTCCTGGAGCGCCAGTCCGGCTTCACGCAAATCGACCCCTACGCGTGCCCCAGGAGTTCAATAGTCGCCGCGTGTCGAGAACTGGTGGACTGGAATACGCCCGTGGAGGTGCAGGCGCGCATGTTGCTTGCGGCAACTCCTCAGCCAGCGGGCTTCACCCGGTTGCGTGAGGTCACGGTGGCGCTGGACCTGCCGCCGCACGTCACGCGGGTCGCGCGCCTGCAGCGCGCCACGCTCGTCGTCTCGGGCCGCAACCTGGCGCTCTGGTCCAAGTTCACCGGCGCCGACCCGGAGGTCCACGACCCGAACCACGTTTCCGTTGGAGCCTTCGGCATCTCTGGAGGGGGCGCGGCGAGCGGCATCCCCTTGGGCCGATCCTACTCGGTCCGTCTCGACCTTGGATTCTAGCGCGACGGCACGCTTTGCTGGGAGGACTGCATGATGCACTGCACACCGCACCATCGTGGCTCGCTCATGGCTCGGGGGCTGCTACTGCTGTTCGTGGGAGGGAGCGTCGCGGGCTGTGATGGCTTGCTCGAAGTGGACGACCCGATTGCGGTGCTCGAAGACCGCGTGAATAGCCCCATCGGCGCGGAACTGCTGCGCCGCAGCGCACTCACAGCGCTGTTCAGGGCCGTTGAGAGTTCGGCCAGGGAGAGCGGGCTCCTCGCGGATGAGTTTCGGTACGAGCAGCCCCCGTGGGTCGACGGCTTTTCCTTCCCCTTCGACGACCAACAGCTGTTCGATATGCGCGCGAGCCTGCAAGATCAGGATAGGCTCGAGTTCGGCGCGGTGACTGCCTACGCACAGTGGCAGGCCGTGCGCAGCCGCCACGCGACCATTGCGATCGAGAAGCTGCGGCGCTACGCCCTGCCCGGCGCCCGCGAGGCGCACGTGGGCGAGATGCTCGCGGTCCGCGCGTGGGCGGCCATGCGCCTGGCCGAGAACCACTGCCCCGGGTTCCCCCTGCACGAGGTCGTGGACTTCGACGTCATCCTCGGCCCGGCGGTGACGACGGAAGAGGCGTTCGCGTATGCGCTGGCGCGGTTCGACTCGGCGCTGACCTGGGCGGCGGACAGTGCGCGGGTGCTCAACTTCGCGCGGGTGGGCCGGGCGCGCACCCTGCTCCAGCTCGGGCGGTTCGCGGACGCCGCGAGCGCGGCGACCGCCGTGCCGAGCGCCTACGTCTACCAAGCGTCGTACGGTGACTTCCAGGAGAATAACCTGGCCGCGACCGGGCCCTTCGGGGAACTCTGGGGCTCCGGGACCGGCCGGAGCGTGGCCGATCGGGAGGGGGGGAACGGGCTGGACTTCGTCTCGGCGAACGACCCGCGGGTGCCGACGGTCCCGAAGGACACGGCTCGGGATGGTGTCACGCCGTTTTATGGGCTGACCAAGTATCCGAGCTACACCTCCCCGATCCCGATCGCGACCGGGCTGGAAGCCCGGCTGATCGAGGCCGAGGCGGCGCTTCAGGCGGGCGATCCCAACTGGCTCACGATCTTGAACACGCTCCGCGCGGATCAGGGGCTTGGGCCCCTGGCCGATCCGGGCACGCCCGCGGCGCGCCTGGATCTCCTGTTCCGCGAACGCGCTTTCTGGCTGTTCGCGACCGGCACGCGCCTGGGGGATCTGCGCCGGCTGGTCCGGGTGTACGGGCGGCCGAGCGAAAGCGTCTTCCCGACCGCAGCCTACTGGCGCGGGGGATCCTACGGCCCGTCCACCAACCTGCCGATCGACCGGTCCGAGCGGGACACCTTCGGGTTCTGGTGCACCGGGTAAAGGAGAGCAACCCGGAACGGCATTCTCTGGCCGGAGCAGGCGGCGGAAGCCTTCCGCCTGGCGACTGCCCTCCGGTTCTCGCGATTCCGGTCAGGCGTATATCAGGCCCCTGCGCGTCGAGGACGTGACGGACCACGAGTGTCTCCCGGCGCAGCCCCAGGTAGAGGGAACGCTCGTCGTGGAAAGGAGATGGGAATGAAGCGTTCCACCCTGTGGATCGTGCCCGGGTTGTCCCTGCTGGCGGCAGGGATGGGTCGCGCGCAAATGAGCCCGCGGGCGAGTTGCCCGGGCGGTCACCGGGACGACTTCGCTGGCGCCCAGCTCGACCGGCCACGCTGGAGCACAGTGGTCCGCGAGACCGCGGCTCTACGGGTCCACGACGGGCACCTGGTCCTGCCGACCGAGAACACCGATCTCATCTGGCCCGACGATCCCCCGGAGCAGCTCACCCGGAACATCGTTCTGCAGCCGCTGCCGCAGGGGCGGTTCACGGCGACCGCCAAGCTGGCGCTGGCGCCGCGATCCGCGTACCAGCAAGCAGGGCTGGTCGTCTACGGCGACGATGACAACTACATCAAGCTGGTCTTCCAGGCACGTGGCACGGAGGACGCCGAGAACCGCCATTTCGAGTTCAGGAATGAGACGAGCGGGGAAAGCCACGGCAGCCTGAGCCCCAGGCTGGGCGGGGCCTATCCCGATGTCGTGTGGTTGCGGCTTACGAGCACTGACGGCAAGACGCTGCGTGGGGAGTACAGTACGGACGGCGAGCAGTTCACCGCGGTCCCGGAGACCAAACGGTTCCGGGCGCCGAGTCTGGAGGGGATCGCGACACCGAGGATCGGGTTGCTGGCGATGGCCGGCACCGGGGGGCCGGACGTTCCGGTGATCGAGGCGCAGTTCGACTGGTTCGAGCTGTGTCCGGCTGGGGTCCCCCGCGGGTCAACGGGCAGTCGCCTGAACGGAGTTCCATAGTGCTTATCTCGAGACGTCGGGCGGTCACCCGTGCCGCCTTTTTCGCCGCCGGGCTTTGCTTTGTGATTGGCGGCCGTCTCTTCGCCCAGGCGAAGATCACGGTCGGGCCCAACGTCCTCGTCAGCGCGTCCTCGCCAGGGTGGATGCATGGCGAGTATACCGCGGATGCCGACCCATTCAACGCGAACCGCATCATGGTGTGCAGCATGCGCTTCTCGCAGCAGCGCAATCAGACCACCTCCGCTCTCTATATCTCGAATGACGGGGGCCGGAGCTGGTTTCTGTCGCTTGAGGACTCCGCCACCCGCTTCACCGGCGTTTGGGATCCCGCGTGCAAGTTCGGCCTCGACAATCAGGCCTTCTTCGTCAACCTGACACGTGGCGACACCGCCCGGCGCGACAGCACGCACTACACAAACCATCAGTACTGGCGGATGGGCGGGGACAACGGGATGCACCTCCATCGCTCAATGGATGCGGGACAGAGCTGGGAGCCCCCGAGATACCTCTCCTTGATTGACTACGAGACGCTCACGATCGACCGGACGAACAGCCGGTATCGAGCGAGGATGTATATCTATGGTAACACGACCGGCAGAGGGGTGTGGCTCGTCTACTCGACGGACGGAGGCCTGACCTGGACGCGATCGGAGCGGAACGACAATGAGGATTACCATCCCCGCGACGGGACCGTCTTGCCGAGCGGAACCCTGCTCCTGCCGTTCAACAACCAGAGGAGGGGGCGAATCGCGGGGCCATCTGACTACAATCCGGTCTTCCTGACGGTCGCGGCCAGCCGGGACGGCGGGGTTCATATTGACAGTTCGGTCAATATCGCTCCGGCAGAGAACTGTCGTACGACTGGGCTCGGGTTCGGGATGGCCTCCGACCACTCCCGCGGTCCGTTCCACGGCCGCGCGTACATCGTTTGGCCGGATCAGTCTGGAGGACGCTGTCGGCCGCTGGTGTCCTGGTCCGATGACGAGGGGAAGACCTGGTCCAGCCCCGTGGTGGTGAGCGACGCCCCGCCACGACGCGTGGGGTTCAGGCCGACCGGTCACGATCATACCCTCCCCAAAATTGCGGTCAATCCGAGGGGCGTCGTCGGCGTCACGTGGTACGATCCGGCAGAGGACACCACCACCAGCCATTCGCACCTTCGCTTCAGCGCATCCCTGGACGGAGGAGAGACCTGGCTGCCGAGCGTGAAAGTTTCTGACCATGGGTATGTGGTAAAGAATCCGCCGGAGACGCCGGCCGAGGCCCGGGTGCAAGGTGGTGGGAAACGCGCCGAAGGGGCTCCCGGGAACGAGATCACTGTCAGCTTGCGCCAGTGGTACGGCTACCCGGGACTTTGGGCATTGGACTACACCGGGATGGCCGCAGGCGCCGACGGCGCCTTCCACGCGTTCTGGATTGATAATCGCTCCGGAAGCGGAGAGCTGTACACCGCGCGTGTCACGGTCGAGGGAACGGTCGCGAAGCCGGAGACTCTGCTTGCTTCGCTCAGCGACATCACCTCGGCGCTCGAGCTCCAATTCACCTCGTCCGTCTGGGATCCAAAAACCCGCACCATCGCGCTCGAGTACCAGCTCCTCAACACCTCGAACGACACGATCGTCGGGCCGGTGAAGATCCAGGTGACCGCGCTCACCTCCGAAGTCGGCGTGCCGAGCCTGTGGGCGGACGGGAAGCTCGTAGGACGCACGGGGTCCATCGTAAACATCTCGCGCACCATCCCCAGCGGCGGACTGCTGCCAGGTCAGACGTCATTGCCCCAGAGGCTCTCGGTCAAGCTGGAGCGGGCTATCGAGGTCCCAAGCGTTCAGGTGGACATGAGGGTGAGGGTGTACGGCAGCCGGCGGGGCGCCCAAGCAGCAGCGGGACGGGGTGACCAAGCGCCGTCTTGAGGTGGGAGGTTCAATGCGGAGACTTGCTCGGGTGGGGCGTTGGAGTGGCCTGGTGCTGATCGCGGGGAGCGCGGTTTTCTGGCTGGGTTGCCAGGTGTCGGCGTCGAGCCGCAGCGCGGCGCAGCGCGCGCTGGACCGTCTGCTTCCGATCCAGCCCGCGCGCACGATCACCTTCGAGACGGGGCAGGTGGTCGGCATGCGTCCGGAGCTGGACCTCTCGCCCGACGGCCGGACGTTCGTCTTCTCGCTGTTCGGCGATCTGTACACGCTGCCGGTCGCAGGGGGCGAGGCCACGCAGTTGACACGGGGACTGGCGTGGGATGCGGACCCGGTCTGGTCGCCGGACGGCCGGCGGATTGCCTTTCTAAGTGACGCGACGGGCGCAGGGGCAATCTGGGTGATGGCGGCCGACGGCAGCGAGCGCCGGCCGGTGACGCGCGAGCGGCAATTGGTGCCGTATGATCGTTGGTCAAACGAGACGATGCGGGCCGCGTTCCTTGGTCCGGTCCCATCTTCCCTGACCCTGCGGTGGCTGCCGGACGGGCGGGCGATCGTCGCGGGGGACAGCCTCTACCACATAGCCGACGGCTCTGCGGCGCCGACGGGCGACGCGCACCCCGGTGGCCTGGCCGACGCAGGGTTCTCCCCGGACGGCCGCTCTGCTTACGGTGAGCAGGGCGGCGCGATCGTACGCTACGACCTGGCAACGGGCGCCACGCGGCCCATTGCCCGGTTGCCGGCAGACTCGTGGGGCTCGCTCGTCTCGCCGGACGGTCGGTGGCTGCTCTACGTCCCCCGTTATGACCGGGCCGCGCAACTCGACACGGACCGGGAGGTCGAGCTGCGCCTTCGCAACCTGGGGACGGACGAGGATCGCCCACTGGTGCGCGCGATGAAGGCGGGGATGATGCGGTCAGGGAGGCGCTACTTCTTCACGCCGGACTCGCGCGCCGCGCTCCTGATCGAGGACGGCGAGGTGCAGCGGATCGACGTGGCCAGCGGCGCGCGCCAGAGCTTCCCCTTCACGGTGCGGGTGCGGCTCGATGCGGGCGAGTTCGTGCGGCCGCCGGCGCGGCGGGTGACGAACGACTCGCTGCTGACCGTGCGCTTCCTGCGGTGGCCGGCCGTGAGCCCCGACCGGCGCACGCTAGTGTTCGTGGCGCTGGACCGGCTGTACACCATGGCGCTGCCCGGCGGCCTGCCGCGGCGGCTGGTGGCGCACGAGGTCGAGCAGCTGCATCCCGCGTACTCGCCGGATGGGCGCTGGGTGGCGTACGTGACGTGGAGTGACACGGCAGGCGGGCACCTGTGGCGCGTGCCTGCTGGCGGCGGCCCGTCCGAGCGGCTCACGACGGCGCCCGCCCGTTACCAGTGGCCCGCGTGGTCCCCCGATGGGACGCTTCTGGCGGTCCTCAACACCGGGCCTCAAGGGAGAGACGGGCTTCTCCAGATCCTGCCGAGTTCGGGGGGACCCACGCGCACGGTGATCGGCAGCGTTTCCAACGCTGCGCCGGTCACGTTCACACCCGACGGCCGCCGGATCCTCCTGCGGGAAGTGGCCGGAGGCCGCGATGGCAGGGACGTGCTCCTCTCGGTGGACCTGAGGGGACGCGATCGCCGGGTGATCGCCAGCATGGTTGATGTCGTGGATGATCTTGGCGCGTTACACGAGATCTTCCCGTCGCCCGACGGCCGGTACGTGGCGTACTTCGACGAGCTGGACCTCTACCTGGCGCCGCTCGCGAGGGGGATGGCGCAGCCGGTGCCGCTGGGACACTCGCTCGGCCGGGGCCCGATCGTGCGGCTGGCTCCCGGGATGGATCCCCGCTGGGAACCCGACGGCAAGATGCTGACGTGGGTCTCGGGCCCGCTGGTCTACCGCATTGAACCGGCGCGCGCGCTGGCGGAGGCGTACGGGCCCGTCGAGCGGACCGCCGTGGCGGGCGCCGTGCCCCCCTGGGCCATGCCGCAGGAGGAGATCCCCGTGACGCTCCGCGCGCCGCGGCGGCTCACGCGCGGCACCCTGGCGCTGCGCGGCGCGCGCGTGGTCACGATGCGGGGCGACGAGGTGATCGAGCGCGGCACCATCGTGATCACGAACGATCGGATCACGGCGGTCGGCTCGGAGGCATCCGTCAGAATCCCTCAAGGGGCGACGGTGATCGACGTCAGCGGCAAGACGATCGTGCCCGGCATGATCGACATGCATGCGCATCCGGGGAGCGAGAGGCACCTCGTCGCAGACCTCGCGTTCGGCGTGACAACCACACGGGATGTCGGTGGGCCGGTCAGTCACCTGGGGTGGGGCGAGCGGATCGAGACGGGCGAGCTGATCGGGCCCCGGTACATGGGCGTGGGACAGCAGCTCGGCACGTATCGCGCGCGGCTCGAGAGCCTGGAGGATGTGCGCCTTTACGCGCAGCACTTCAAGCGGCTGGGCGCGGGCCTGTTGAAGATGCGGTACCATCAGACTCGCCGGGGACGGCAGTGGGGGGTCCTGGCGGCGCGCGAGGTGGGGCTCCCGATCACGGGCCATCACGAGATCGGCAAGGCGTGGGACGGGTACAGCGGGCTCGAGCATGGGCCCGCGGACAATAGAAGCGGGATTGTGCCAGATTGGCCGCGGCTGGCTGCCGCATTAGGGCTGTGGCTGGCCCCCACATGGGTAGGTCGGGCCTCGACGTACTTCGAAGGCGGCCGCTGGTGCCACGATCCGAGGCTGCGTCGGTTCACGCCGCCAGGCTGGCCAAACTATATAGAGAAGATCTGCAAACTCACCCGCAACGATCCCCACTCGGACGCCACCTTCCTCTTCGAGGTGCGGGTGGCCGCCGAGATTGTGCGCCGCGGGGGACACGTGACGCCGGCGAGCCACGGCGACTATCCCGGGATCGGCATGCACTGGGGACTGTGGGGCATGGTGGCGGGCGGCCTCACCCCGCACGAGGCGCTCCGCACGGTGACGCTCACGCCGGCCGAAGGCCTCGGCGTCGAGCAGGACCTCAGCTCGCTCGAGGTGGGCAAGATCGCGGATCTCTCGGTTCTGGACCAGAACCCGCTCGAGAACATCCAGCACACGCTCACCATCCGCTACGTGATGAAGAACGGCGAGCTGTACGATGGCGAGACCATGGCCACCCTCTGGCCGGAGCGTGGGGCGTCGCCGCGCTAGACACGCAAGCGGCCACCAACCGAAAAGGGGGAGAACATGCGCGTAGTCATCCGCCGAGCCGTGTATGTACTGGCGCGCTTGGGCATGACGGCCGGCGCTTGCATTGGACCGCGCTTCATCGCCCCTCATGGGGAAGCGCGTGCCACGCGATAGGGGGTCAGACGGGCTGAAGGCGTCTTGAATTGGAGAGCCACTGATTCCTTTGTGGAGGAGTACGGCACGTCAGGCAAACACGGAGCGGCGTGTGTTCTCGCCGGTATCGTTCTCACAACCGCTGCGCGTCCTGTTGCGGGGCAGTCAGCCGCGGCCCAAACGAAGGCAGCCCCGGCTGCGGCGGAGACCTGCCGTCGCGACGACTTTAACGGCACCGCCCTAGACCGCTCGCGCTGGACTACGGTCGTGCGGGAGACCTCGGACCTGCGCGTCGCGAACGGGAACCTCGTGCTGCCGACGTCGAAGACTGACCTGATCTGGCCCGGCGACCCGAAGCTGACCGAGAACATCGTGCTGCAGCCACTCCCGGGAACGCCGCTCACAGCGACCGCGAGGCTGACGCTGGCGGCGCGGCAGGGCTACCAACAGGCGGGGCTCGTCGTCTACGGGGACGACGACAACTACGCCAAGATGGTATTCCAGGCGCGTGGCAGCACCGCGGACGCCCGCCGTTTTCAGTTCATGCGTGAAGATAATGGCCAGCCGAGTGGCAAGTCGACCACGGATCTCGGCGCGGCCTACCCGGACAGCGTTTGGGTGCGCTTCACGAGCGATGGCCGCTTCCTGCGCGCCGCGTACAGCTCGGACGGCGTGCAGTTCACCGACATGCTCCTGAGCGAGGCCCTCGATGGGATCGCGAACCCGAAGATCGGCATCATCTCGATGGCGGGCAGCCGTGGCGATACTCCGGTGATCGACGCGAAGTTTGACTGGTTTGAGCTCTGTCCCGCGCAGCCCGCCCGCCCGTGAGCGGGAGTCACCGTCGGCTGGCACAAGCCGCCGTCGCCACTGCTCTCGGCCTACTCACCGTAACACACGTCGTTGCGCAGCAGCCGGCGTCGTCGCGTGCAGCCGCCGCCGGCGACACGTCGATCTTCGTGCCGCTCGCGCTCGAGCCCGCGCCGAGCGCCAGTCGCAGGCCGAACGGACGTCCAGGCCCGAGCTATTGGCAGCAGCGCGCCGACTACACGTTGCGCGCACGCCTCGACACGTCGGCGCACACCGTGCACGGCACCCTCGAGCTGCGCTACACCAACCGCTCGCCCGATACGCTCGGCTTTCTCTGGTTCCATACCGAGCAGAACATGTTTCGCGCAGGCTCGCTCAATGACCTGACGAGCGCGCCCGACTCCCGCTTCGGCCTGCGGCGGCCGACCGCCGGCTACGTCATCGGCCGCTTCACGCAGCGCCTCGGCCGCAACCAGGTCGCACTGCGGCTCTACGACCGCGAGACGGTCATGCGCGTGGACCTTGCCCGTCCGCTCGCGCCCGGCGAGAGCACGGTGCTCGAAGCCGCGTGGCAGTTCGAGGTGCCGGAGCGCGGCGCGGACCGCATGGGCCGGGACGGCTCGCTCTACCAGATCGCGCAGTGGTACCCGCGCGTGGCGGTGTACGACGACGTGCGCGGCTGGAACACCGAGCCGTACCTGGGGCAGAGCGAGTTCTATCTCGAGTACGGCGACTTCACCCTCGAGGTGACCGTGCCCGAAGGCTACGTCGTCGCCGCGACGGGCACGCTCATGAATCCCGCCGCGGTCCTGACGCCCACGCAGCTCCGCCGACTCGAGCAGGTGCGCACAGCGACCAAGCCGGTCGCGATCGTGAGCCCGGCGGAGCTGCGCGCGGCTGCGACGCTGGCGTCGTCATCCGGGGCGAACGTCATGCGGACTTGGCGCTTCCATGCCCGCAACGTACGCGACGCCGTCTGGGCCGCCTCGCCCGATTACCACTGGGACGCGCTCGCCTGGCGAGGGATATTGCTCCAGGCCTACTACCGGCCGAGCGCCCGCGACGTCTGGGGCGAGGGCGAGGCCGTGGAGCAGATCCGCGCGTCGCTCGAAGAGTATGGCGACCGGTGGGCGCCGTATCCCTATCCGCAGATGTCGGCGGTCGAGGGGCTGGTGAACGGCATGGAGTACCCGATGGTCGCGATGCAGAGCCGGAGCGCGAACCGGACGGGGCTGTTCGGGGTGCTGACGCACGAGGTAGGGCACACCTGGTTCCCGATGCTGGTCGGGTCCAACGAGCGCGCGTACGGCTGGCAAGACGAAGGCTTCAACACCTTCACGAATGCGTTTGCTGAGGCGCGGCGCTACCCCGAGCAGGGCACGCTGAGTCAGCGCGTCGCGCGCTCCCAGCGCGCGATCGAGGCGCTGCTCTCATCGGGCACGAGCCTACCGATCATGACACCGGCCCACCGCCTGCCCGGTGCGCAGGGCGGACTCGTGCAGTATACGAAGGTCGCGGTCGGCCTGCATCTCCTGCGCGGCGAGATCCTGGACTCGACCACATTTGACGCTACGCTCCGCGCCTACATGGGCGCGTGGGCGTACAAACATCCGACGCCGGCCGACTTCTTTCGCACGGTGGAGCACATCGCGGGCAGGCGGCTCGACTGGTTCTGGCGAGGATGGTTCCTGACCAACGCGCGCTTCGATCAGGGCATCGGCTCCGTGGGGACCGATTTGCGAGGCGACACGACGGTGCTCACGGTACGCTTCCGGAACTACGAGCGGGGCGTGCTGCCGCTTCGCGTCCGGATCACGCTCGATGACGGCACGCACCAGGACTTCGTCTACCCGGCCGAAGTGTGGGCCATGAACAGCACGGCGTATGTGCGGCAATACGCCTTTCCGGCGAGAAAGGTGAGCCGGGTCGCCATCGATCCCGACCAGCGGCTGATCGACATCGATCGCGGCAACAACGTCTGGGACGCGGCCCCGTGACGTCATGAACCATCCGCCTCCACCTGCCACCTACCTGCGCCGCCTGACCCTGTTCGACACGGCGATGATGGTGGTGAGCGGCATCATCGGTGGCGGCATCTTTCTCACGCCAGCCGTGGTTGCCGAGCGGGCAGGAAGCGCCTCCCTCGTTGTGTTCGTCTGGATCGTGGGTGGCGTCGTGGCTCTCTCGGGCGCCCTGTGCTTCGCCGAGCTGGGCAGCCGGCGGCCGGAAGCGGGCAGCGTGTATGTCTGCCTGCGCGAGGTCATCGGCCCGCTGCCGGCGTTCCTCTATGGGTGGACGGCACTGCTGGTCGTGAACACCGGTAGCATCGCCGGCCTAGCCATGGTGTTCGCACAGTATCTGGCCGATTTGCTGGGTGTGCCCGCGTCGGCGCTGCCGGCCGCGGTACCGTCGCTCGCGATCGGCGCGATCCTCGTGCTGTCTGTGTTGCATTACGTAGGGATCCGGACAGGCGCGACGACGTTGAACGTGCTGACCGTGCTGAAGCTGGCGGCGCTCGCGGCGCTGATCGTGATCGGCCTTGCCGGCGTGCACGGACTCGGCGGCGCGGGTGCTGCCACCGCGGTGGTGGCGGACGCGCCTGCCGGTGAGCCGGGCGGCTGGTGGCCGCCCGTGCGGCTGATTGGCATCGCGCTCATTCCCGTTGTGTTCAGCTACGGCGGGTGGAACCACGTGACCAACGTGGCCGGAGAGATCCGCCAGCCGGAGCGCACCATCCCGCGCGCGATGGTGCTGGGCATCGCCGGCGTTCTCACCGTCTATCTGCTGGTGAACGTCGCGTTGCTGGGGGTGCTCGGTACGGCCGGGCTGGCGAAGAGTGCCGCACCGGCGACCGACGCGGTGCGACTGGTGCTGGGCCCACAAGGTGGCGTGCTGATCGGTGTGGGGGTCGCCTTGTCCACGCTGGCGTGCGCACACATGATGATCGTTGCGGCGCCGCGCGTGCTGCAGCGTCTGGCGGCCGACGGCCTCTTCTTCGCCGGCGTCGCGGCCCTGCATCCGAGCTATCACACGCCCCACCGCGCGCTGCTCCTCCAGGCCGGCTGGGCGGCGCTCCTCGTGCTGTCGGGGACCTACGGGCAGTTGCTCGACTACGTCACGTTCGGCGACTGGATCTTCTTGGCGATGATCGTGGCGACGGTGTTCGCGTACCACCGTCGCGACGCGCGGGACGCGGCGGGCGCATTCACGGGCTACCGCGTCACCGGTTATCCGGTGGTTCCGAGTTTCTTCATCGTAGCGGCTGCGTTCATCGTCGTGAGCGTGGTGTTATCGGGTCCGCGCAACGCGCTCTACGGCGCGCTCATCATCGCCGCCGGTGTGCCCGCGTTCGCGCTGTGGCGCCGGCGCACGCGGGCTCTCGCGCGGGCCGTCGGCGCGCTGCCGATGGGAGCCGACGAGTCGGGATGACACCAGCGCTGTACAAGAATGCGAAGCTGTGCACGGCGGCGCGCGTGGCCGACTTGCTCCCGAGGATGACCCTCGAGGAGAAAGTGGCGCAGCTCCGCAGCGCGCGTGAGCCGACGTCTGCCAACGACGCGCTCAATCACCCGGCGCAGATGGCGACGCTGCTCCAGCACGGGCTCGGCATGCTGAACCCCGCGTTCGACACGCCGCAGGACGAGACGATCGCGTTCCGGAACAGGGTGCAGCGGTATCTCGCCACCGAGACCCGTCTAGGCATCCCGGCCATCATCCTCGACGAGGCGCACCATGGTGTCCTCGCGCCTGGCGTCGACGTCTTTCCGCACGGGCTCGCGATCGCGTCGTCGTGGAATCCCGACTTGATCGAGCGGGTCTACTCCCTGATCGCCACCCAGGCCAGGTCGCGGGGGACGCACATGGTGCTGGCGCCGGTGGTCGACGTCGCCCGCGATCCGCGCTGGGGCCGGACGGGTGAGACCCTCGGCGAGGACCCGTATCTCACGGGGACGTTGGGGAGCGCGATGGTACGAGGGTTCCAGGGGAGCTGCAACGGCACCATCGCGCCCGGGCATGTCGCAGCCACTCTGAAACACTTCACTGGGCACGGGGAGTCAGAAGGCGGGCTTAACCAGGGGCCCGCGAATCATTCCGTCCGGGTCCTGCGTGAGATCCACATGGAGCCGTTCCGGCTGTGTATCGAGCGGGCCAGGCCCGCGGCGGTCATGGCGGCCTATTGTGACATCGATGGGGTGCCGTGCCACGCCAATCCGTGGCTGCTGCGCGACGTGCTGCGCGGTGAGTGGCGTTTCACGGGTCTGATCGTCTCCGACTGGTTCGGCATCGACCAGCTCTGGACCAAGCATCGGGTCGCGCCGACGGAAGAGGCGGCTGCGCTCCGGGCCTTCCAGGCCGGCGTCACCGTGGATCTGCCGTATGGGGTCAACTATGCCCACCTGGTCGCGCTCGTGCGGAAGCACCAGATCAGCGACACCGCGCTGGATGCGGCCGTGGCGTCCGTCCTGAGCCTCAAGTTTGACCTGGGACTGTTTGAGGAAGCGGCGATCGATGTCCACAACGCCAGGCGCGCCTTCGGAGGGCCGGAGGCCAGAGCGCTGGCGCTGGAAGCGGCATCGGCCTCTATGGTGCTCCTCAAGAATGAGGGCAATCTGCTCCCAATCGACAAGGCGCGCTATAAGACGATCGCTGTGATTGGCCCAATGGCCGCGGTCAATTATCTGGGGGATTACTCGGG
>DASYUQ010000094.1 GCA_036001065.1 Candidatus Methylomirabilota bacterium | reverse complement strand
GTGGCGCGAACCCGCTTGAGAGCCGCAGCCGCGTCCTGCCGAAGATCGGTAACCGGCATGATGTCAAGCACCTTGGACATCGGGGCGCCTCCTTCAGTACGCCCAAGAGTACCTCCGGACGTCCCTTCGAGCAAGCAGCATTGAGCGCACAGCGCGTCTGGAGTGTGCGCCTAACGCTCACCGGCCGCAGGCGAGCAACGCGAGCGTGCGGCCCGGTGCAACGCGAAGTTAGCCGGGAGGACGGCGAGTATCGGTTGATGGCGCCGAACCGTGTAACCCATGTCCCCGGACTCTTTTGTTACCTAATCTCCCCGACCGTTCAGTCTGAATCATTTGGATGTAGGCCGTCACTCGACGACGTAATCTGCTCGTACCAGCAGCGACTGCGGAATAGTGAGTCCCAGCACCTTCGCGGTCTTGAGGTTGATCCCCAGCGCAAACCGCCAGGGCTGCTCCACCGGCAGGTCCGCGGGCTTCGCGCCTTTCAGAATCTTGTCCACCAACACGCCGCCCTGTTGAAATGCTTCCACATAGTCCGCCCCGTAGAAGATGAGGCCGCCCGCCTCCACGAATTGCCGCAAATGGTACATCGCGGGTATCCGGCTGCTCGCTGCAAGCTCCGCGATCCGTCGCCGATGAGCGACGAACATCGGATCCGGCACGACGACGACGGCATGAGCTTTCGCCGCGGTCATGATCCCGAAGGCTTTCGCAAGCTCCTGTGGCAGGACCTGAATCTCCACTCCCAGTGCTCGGGCCGCAGCTCTCGTCTCCGCCACCATGCCCGAAGAGGGTTCGAAATTCGGATTCGCGAGGACGGCCGTGCGCGACATGGCGGGCACGGCTTCCTTCAATAGGCTCAGGCGCTTGGCGCTCAGCTCCGAGTTGCTCAGCGTCACTCCCGTGATGTTTCCGCCGGGCCGGGTCAAGGTGGCGACGAGGCCGACGATCAACGGATCGGAAACGCCAGCGAAGACGATCGGGATGGTGCTAGTCGCATTCTTGGCCGCCAGAGATCCTGGCGTTGAATACACGAAGATGACGTCCACCTTGAGCCGGACCAGGTCCGCGGTGAGCTCGGGAAGCCGTTCGTACCTCCCGTCTGCATAGCGAGACTCGATGAGGAGATTCTGCCCCTCGATGTAACCGAGGGCGCGTAACTTCGTCGGAAATGCGTCGATGGCATCCTTCGTATCTGACGAAGGATTGGCGGACAGGTAGCCGATCCTCACCTTCTTCGGTGGCTGGGCCTCTGCCGCGAGGGGCGCGGCGAGGAGAGCGAGAATGACGAGGAGCGCGAGCCGTCTGTCAATCACTCATCTCACTCCGATGTCGCGCCGACTCTCGTATCGCTCCTGACCTGGACTCACTGATCTCTCGCGACCGTTCGAGCGAAGCCTAACGCTGCGCTCAGCGGCGCGTAAAGCGCGTCCGCTGAAGCGCGTGGTTCGGCGAATCGTCGTCAGGACGCAACCTGGAGAAGAACCTTCTCAAGAGGTTTGGGTAGATCGACCGCGAAGAAGCGACGTGCAGCATAGCCGTAGTCTTCGCCGCTCTCGTCGACGATCCGAAGATACCCGTGCTTCTCAGCATCCTCATCGGGGACGACTCGATACAGCTTTCCTACCTCAAGCGACGCTTCGTAACCCTTATTCTTGATACACACGGCGAAACGGACCCTCCGCTTCCTCTGTCTCTTCATTCCTTCAGTCCAATAGCGGGAACTTGATCTTCATCTCCCGCCGGCCGATGCCGTGAGCTTCGTACCAGTGAACCTCAGCCTTGTGAATCGTCTCGTCTTGGAGACGGACGGTCGCGATGCCCTTCCTCTTGCGCCACCGTCCCTTGCCATACCGTCGGCGTAGTCGCCTCAGCTCCTTGATTGCCCGCCCAGCGGCAATAGTTTCGATGTTTCGGACCGGGCCGACAACCTCGAAGTCCATCGGCCCAAGCTAGCACGACTGCCCCGATCACAACTCATTCGCCGAACCGATCTCTCTTGAACTACGTTATCCAGCTGCGTAGTTCTGTATAGCATGACGAACGAGCCTGCCCGAGATCCGAAGGTGCCAGCGTTTCTGCAACGTTGCAGAACACGCCGTGCCTCGCTTGCCGTGATACACCGCGAGGCGCTGCAACGTATCACCTGGGCGTCCGCGGTCAGCCCGACGTTTCCGGCCTGCGAGGTCATGACAGGAACATCCGGTCGGCGGGGCTCCGTACCCCGGCCGGTCCCCGGTTGAGAACATGCGTGTAGATCATCGTGGTGCTGACGTCTTGGTGGCCGAGCAGCTCCTGGACTGTGCGGATGTCGTGGCTCTCCTCCAGCAGGTGGGTGGCAAACGAGTGACGGAAGGTGTGGCAGGTGGCCTGCTTGACAATCCCGGCGCCACGGACCGCATCCTTCACCGCCCGCTGGAGAACGGATTCGTGCAGGTGGTGGCGGCGACGCTGCCCGGTGAGGCGGTCCAGGTAGAAGCGCGTGGCTGGAAAGACCCATTGCCACCCCCACTCCCGGCCGGCGTTCGGGTACTTGCGCGTCAGCGCGCCGGGCAGCTCGACCCAGCCGGCCCCTTGCCGGAGGTCGGCTTCGTGTTGCTCCCGCACGCGCTCGATGTGGGCGATCAGCGCGGCCCTGACCGCGGCCGGCAGCATCGTCACCCGATCTCTGCGCCCCTTGCCGTCGCGGACGACGATCTGGTTCGTCGCGAAGTCGACATCCTTCAATCGCAGGCGACAGCATTCCAGCAAGCGAAGTCCCGCACCGTACAGCAGGATCGCCATGAGTCGTGGTACGCCGTCGAGCCGCTGGAGAACGGCGCGGACCTCGTCGCGCGTCAGCACTACCGGCAGATGCTGGGGCCGCTTGGCCCGGACGACGTCGTCGAGCCACGGGAGCTGAACGCCGAGCACCTCGCGATAGAGGAACAGCAACGCGCTCAGGGCCTGGTTCTGGGTGGAGGCCGCGACCTTGCCGTGAACGGCGAGGGATGTCAGGAACAAGGTCACTTCGGCCGCGCCCATCTCAGCCGGATGGCGCTTGCCGTGGAAGAAGATGTAACGCTTGATCCAGTGAACGTACGCCTTCTCGGTACGGCGGCTATAGTGTCTGGCGCTGACGGCCTCGCGAACCCGGTCGAGGAGTCGCGGCTTTGGCACGCCGCCCGGGCTGACTTCACGGACGGCAAGCGTCGCGGTGACGGCACCTCCCGACGGGACAGGATAGAAGATTCGGTTGCTCGACGGACAGGCGACCATGCTCATGCTCTCGAGGCTTCCTTTCGATTAGCCGCCCGACCGCAGCGTCGCGGTCTCGGGCTCCATCACCCCGCCCACCGGGACGTGGCCGATCCGCTGCCACACGCGGTCGACCGTCGCCATGATGGCCTCGTCCGGCTGTTCAATATCGATCGGATCGGAGTGGGGCACCCAGCAGGCGCGGCCGGTCAGCCAGAACACCTCCGTGCGGTTGCCCTCGGGATCGAAGAAATAGCAGCCGAGCGCGCTGCCGTGATTGACGATCTGGTCGATGCGGTAGCCCTCGGCCAGCAGACGACGGCGGAAGGCTCTCAAGTCTTCGAGGGTCTCCACCCGCAGGGAGATCTGGTGGATCAAGCGGGGTCCCTCGCCTTCGGGCCGTCCCCGGACGAGCGCGATTTCGTGGTCGACGGCCTGGGGATCCGCGCTCAAGAACACGAGCCCGTGGCGCCAGTTCTGCTTCGTCACCTGCATGCCCAGGACGTCGCGATAGAACCCCACCATGCGGTCCAGATCGCGGACGTAGATCCCGACGTGGCCCAGTCCTCTCACGCGTGCCATGATGCCTCCTGCGCTGGCCGCCTACACCGCGATGGCCTGGTTCGCCTCGGCAAAATGCGGCTTCACGTCTTTGCGAAGCGCCATCGCCCGGAGCGTGTCGCGCTGGTTCAGCTGGCCTCGGAGATTCCGCCGGTCTCCGCCGACCTCCTGTTACACCGCGGCCCAGGGGGCGTCAAGCGGGAATTGGGGCGGCCCGCCCCTTGCCCGGTAGGCGCAGGCCGTTTACTCTTCCGGTTACCGCCGATCCCGAACGAGGGCGTAACCCGGAGGCACCGTATGCACGGACGGCTTCTGGCCCTGTTGACTGCGCTGGTCGTGCTGAGCTGCGCCGGCAGTGGTCCGGTCCAGGCTCAATCGTTTTACGAGGGCAAGACCATCCGCATCATCGTGGGCCTGGCGGCGGGGGGAGGCTTCGATGCGTACGCCCGGCTCATCGCCCGGCACATGGCCAAGCACATCCCGGGTAAACCCACGATCATCGTCGAGAACATGACCGGGGCCGGCAGTGTCATCGCCGCCAATCACCTGTACCGCCTGGCCAAGCCGGACGGTCTCACCGTGGGGCATTTCCTCGGATCGTTGATCCTCGGTCAAGTCCTGGGGCAGCCGGGGATCGACTTCGATGCCCGGAAGTTCGAGTTCATCGGGGCCGCCGTCAAGGAGGACGCCGTGTGCGGTCTGACCAAGGCGAGCGGCATCACCTCCATCGAGCAATGGATGGCCGCCAAGACGCCCGTCAAGCTGGGTGGCTCCGGGCTGGGCTCCCCTCCCGACAACGTCGGCAGACTCCTCCGGGCGGCGCTCGGGCTGCCGATCCAGGTCGTCTCGGGGTACAAGGGGACCTCCGAGATCCGTCTGGCCGCCGACAGTGGTGAGGTGGCCGGGGGCTGCTGGTCCTGGGAGTCGATGAGGGCGACGTGGCGCGGCGCCCTGGACGCGGGGAACGTGGTCGTGGTCCTGCAAGTCACCGCCAAGGAGTTCCCGGATCTGCGCGGAGTGCCCCTCGCCCTTAGTCTCGCCAAGACCGACGAGGCACGCCGGCTGATCCAGGTGGCCCAGGCGACCGGTGCCTACTCCCGCCCCTTCGTCCTGCCTCCCGGCACGCCCAAGGAACGGGTCCAGCTCTTGCGCAAGGTCTTCCAGGAGACGTTGAAGGACAGGGAGTTCCTGGCGGAGGCCGAAAAGTCGAAGCTCACCCTCGACCCGGTGAGCGGCGAAGATCTGGAAAAGATGGTCACCGAGGTCTTCGCGCTGGATCCCGCGCTCGTGGCCAAGCTGAAGACCATCCTCTACAACTAGTGCCGTTCCAACTATTCGCGCCTAGGAAGGCACCGTGTACGTCGTTCGTGGACAGATTTAGTATCAACAAGTTGGAACGGCACTAGCGTCGCGCCACAGTGCGCAAGCCGTGAGGGCTCGAGCCTGATGCTATTTCCGACCATGCTCGTCGGCAGCTACCCGCAGCCCGAGTGGCTGATCGACCGCGCGAAGCTCGCCGGGCGCTTCCCGCCCCGCGTGCGGGCCAGAGAGCTGTGGCGCGTCGCCGAGCCGTGGCGGGAGGAAGCGCAAAACGACGCGACGGTGCTGGCGATCCACGCCCAGGAGGAAGCGGGGCTCGACATCATCACCGACGGAGAGATCCGGCGGGAGAGCTACTCGAACCGCTTCGCTACCGCGCTGGAGGGCATCGATATCGACAACCCCGGCACCGCCCTCGACCGTTCGGGCCATCCGAACCCCGTGCCGCGTATCGCCGGGCCGATCCGGCGCCAGCGCCCCGTCGAGGTGGAGGACGCGCGTTTCCTACGCGCGCACACGACGAAGCCGATCAAGATGACGGTGCCGGGCCCGTTCACGATGACGCAGCAGGCGCAGAACGACTACTATCCGAGCGAGGAGGCGGCCGCCCTGGACTACGCGGCCGCCGTGAACGAGGAGATCCGCGACCTCTTCGCCGCCGGCGCCGACATCGTGCAGCTCGACGAGCCGTACATGCAGGCCCGCCCCGAGAAGGCGCGTCAGTACGGGTTGAAGGCGCTCAACCGGGCGCTGGAGGGCGTCACCGGCACGACCGCCGTGCACATCTGCTTCGGCTACGCCGCCATCATCCATCAGCGCCCGTCGGGCTACTCCTTCCTGCCCGAGCTCGCCGGGTGCCCCTGCCACCAGGTCTCCGTCGAGACGGCGCAGTCGAAGCTCGATTGCGCGGTGCTGGCCGAGCTCGCGGCGAAGGAGATCATGGTGGGGTGCCTCGACCTCAACGACACGACGGTGGAGACGCCGGAGGCGATCGTCGCGCGCATCAAGCGCGCGTTGCTCTACGTCAAGCCGGAGCACGTCATTCTCGCGCCGGACTGCGGGATGAAGTACCTGCCGCGCGATGTCGCCTTCGGCAAGATGACGTCGATGGTGGCGGCGGCGAAGATGCTACGCGCGGAGTTCGGTTGACACGTCTCCTCGCCTCTCCTACGATCCCGGCGACGTCGGGAGCGACGCGGCGAGGCCTCGGAGCAGGGAGGGCGCACAGTGCTACAGCGGCTCGAGGGACTGGAGCGGTGGGCCGTGCTGATCTTGCAGCTCTTCCTGGGCTTCGTCTTCGTGATGCACGGGTCGCAGAAGCTGTTCGGAGCGTTTGGCGGCTCCGGCGTCGCCGGCCTGGCGGCATACTTCGTCAAGCTCGGGATCGAACCGAGCCTCTTCTGGGCCTGGGTCGTGACCGTCACCGAGTTTTTCGGCGGTCTCTGCATCTTCTTCGGCTTCCTGACGCGCTTCTGGGCGGCGGGGCTCGTCATCGACATGACGGTCGCAGTCCTTAAAGTGCATCTGGCCAACGGCTTCTTCTGGGGCAAAGGGGGGCTGGAGTTCCCGCTCACCCTCGGGGTGATGGCCCTCATGCTGGTCCTGGCCGGCCCAAGCTTCCTGGCCGTGGACCGGGCCATCGGGTTGGAGCGACGGACGACGCAGGAGGACAGGCGCATGATCACGTCGAGGCGGTTCCCCGCGATCCTCCTGGCCCTGGCCATGGGGCTGTGGCTCGCACCGCCCGCCGGGGCCCAGCGCCCGGACCGCATCAAGATCGGCGGCACCGTCGCCGTCACCGGCCGCTTCTCCAGCGACTGGGGCCCCGGGATCATCGAGTTCATGAAGGGCTGGGAGAAGCTCGTCAACGCCGAGGGAGGCATCTTCGTCCGCGAGTACAACGCCAAGCTCCCCATCCAGCTCGTGCTCTACGACGACGAGTCGAGCCCCGAGAAGTCGGTGGAGCTCTACGAGAAGCTGGCGGCCGTAGACAAGGTCCAGTTCTTCATCGGGCCCGGGTCGAGCCCCATCACGCTCCGGGCCTCGACGGTGGCCGAGCGCCTCAAGATCCCGATGATCCTGGTCGAGGCCAACAGCCCGATCATCTACGCGCGAGGCTTCCAGTGGATCGCCGGAGTGGACCGGCCCGCCCAGTACTGGTCGATCCCGTACTTCGACCTGATCAAGGAGCTGAGGGACAAGGGCGTCGCCAACTACCGGACCATCGCCTTTCTCATCGAAGACCACCCGCACACCAAGGACATCGCGGAGGGCTCCGTCGAGCTGGCCCGGAAGGCGGGCCTCGAGGTGGTCGCCACCGAGTCGGTGCCGTTTCAGACGAGCGATTTCTCAGCAGTGATCGCCAAGTTCAAGCAGCTCAACCCCGATATCGTGTACTCGTCGGGCTGGACCGTCACCAGCGTGCCGTTCGTCAAGCAGGCCAACGAGCTCGGTCTCAAGCCCAAGGCGCTCCACGTCATCCACCTGGTGCCGGAATTCGCGCAGCAGGCCGGCGCCACGCTGGCCGAGGGCTTGACCGGAGAGACGCACATCGCCCGCAAGCACCTGGACCAGCGCTACCTCACGATCCTCAAGCGCCTCAACGTGGGCGATCCCTACGCCTTCAAGTCGCTCGTCCTGCCCATCCGCTACCTGGCCCTGGAGACCATGCGGCGGGGCATCGAAGCCGCCGGGACGCTGGACCGCGAGAAGTTCATGGCGTCGCTTCGGAATCTGACATTCGACACGCTGCACGGCCCGCACCGCTTCAACTACAACGTGAAGCTCGGCAACCGGATCCTCAACGGCATGGGCGAGAAGTACCTCTACGCGGGACAGTTCCAGAACGGCAAGATCGTCATCATCGCGCCGGCGGTGGCGGCGGACGGCCCCTACAAGCCAGCTCCGCGCCAGTAACCTCGGAGGGGGGCTTCGCCCCCCTTCCGAAGCCTCCCCCCAGGATTCGATTGCGCCGGCGGAGCCGGCGCTCGGAGGCGTTTACTGCGACACGCTCGGCCGAGCTCCTACGGCTGTTCCCAGTATCTAGAGATGCGAGGAATCGGGCTCGAGCCCGAGCAGGAACTGACCGACGGTCTCGAAATGATCCTGGCGCCCCTGCATCTGCTGCGTGACCGCGTGCATGTCACGGAAGCGGCGCTCGAAGGCGCTGCCCACGAAGACCGCGTTCCCGCCGGCGGCGTGGTACGCGAAGTTGACGACCTCGGTGGCCTGCTGGATGGCGTGGCTCGCTCCCAGCCGGAGGCGGATGCGCTGATCGAGCGTGACGCGTCCCGAGCGCTGCGCCGCCTCCCAGATCTCCTCGAGGGCCGTCATCAGGAACAGGCGGGCGGCGCCGAGCCGCGCCTCGGACTGGGCCACCTGGGACTGGAGCACGCCGTTCTCGCGGAGAGCCCCTTTGAACCCTCGCGGCACCTTGTCCCTGGCCAGGGCGACGAGCGCGTCGAAGATGGACCGGGCGATGCCGAGCGCCACGCCGGCGAAGCCGACGGAGAACATGGTCACCAGCGGGAAGCCGTAGAGGGGGCTCGGGTCGCGTGGCGGCGATTCGTTGTCCCGGGAGACGGTGTGCTCCTCCGGCACGAACTGGTCGGAGACGGAAAACGAATCGCTCCCCGTCCCCCGGAGCCCGATCACGTGCCAGACGTCGCTCAGCGTCACGCTGGCGACCGGGAACAGTACCCAGCGCTGCTGCGGGCGGCCGTCGGCGCCCCGACGAGGGCCGTCAGCGCCGGAGACCGTCGTGAGGCCACCGAGCCAGGTGGCATGCCGGCTGCCGCTCAGGAAGCTGAAGGTGCCGGTCACCCGGTAGCCGCCCTCGACGGGGACGGCCCGGGAGGAGAGCCCCGGCCCCCAGGCCAGGATGCCGTGGGGCTGACCCCCGAAGAGCTTCCGCGCGACGTCCTCGGAGAGGTGCGCGGCGACCATCGAGCATCCGGACGTCTGGCAGATCACCCACGCGGTGCTCGCGTCGACCTTGCTGATCTCCTCCATGACCCCCACGAACGTGACCGGATCGACCTGGGCGCCGTCGAGCGAGCGGGGCAGGAGCAATCGAAAGAGGCCGGCGTCGATCAGCTCGTCGAGGAGTGCCTGGGGGAGCCGACGCTCCTGTTCGATCTGATCCGCGCAGGCGGCGATCTTCGGCGCCAGCATGCGCGCCAGCTCTCGGTAATCGACGTCGCTCCCTGAGCGGTCCGGCCTCATGGCGGGCCCTACTCTACATCACGCCGAAGCACCCAGGTGTCTGAACTGGAAGCGCAAACGTCGCGCCCTTCGAGTGCGTCATGCTAGATTAAGCACCCCCCAGCGTCGACGAAAGCCGGTCGACAAGGAGATCGCGGTGGCGCTCCTCGACGTCCAGCAGGTCTCCAAGCGGTTCGGGGGAATTCGGGCCCTCGCCGGCGTCACGCTGGAAGTCGAGGCCGGCCAGGTGGTAGGGCTCATCGGCCCCAACGGCGCCGGCAAGACGACGCTGTTCAACGTCATCTCCGGCGTGCTCCGTCCCGACAGCGGCCGCGTCGTCTTCCGTGGGAGGGATCTGACCGGCCGCCCGCCTCACGCCGTGTGCCACGCGGGGATCGCCCGTACGTTCCAGATCGTCCAGCCGTTCTCCCGTTTGTCCGTGGTGGACAACGTCGCCGCCGCCTATCTCTTCGGTCGTCGGAGCGCGGGCGCCCGGCTCCGGCGATCGGAGGCCGAGGCCCGGGCCCGCGACCTGCTCCAGTACGGCAAGCTCGGCCCCAAGGCGAGCCGGCCCGCGGGGACGCTCACGCTCTCGGAGCGCAAGCGCCTGGAGATGGTGCGGGCGCTGGCCACCGGGCCCGAGCTTCTGCTCCTGGACGAGGTGCTGGCCGGCCTCAATCCGCAGGAGACCGAGGAGATGACGGACATCATCCGGCGGCTCGCCCGGGAGCTCGGGCTCGCCCTCCTCCTCATCGAGCACAACGTGCGGGCCGTGATGACCCTGTCCGAGCAGGTCGTCGTCCTCAACTACGGCACCGTCATCGCCCGCGGCGCGGCGGCCGCGGTGGCCAGCGATCCGGCCGTGATCACCGCCTATCTGGGCGACCGCCGCACGCTCGGTCGGGTGCCTCGTGCTTGAGGTCCGCGATCTCTCGGTCGCCTATGGCGCGAATTCCCAGCCTCGGGAGGGCGCATGAGCTTCGTCTACGCGGTGCGGAGCAACTTCACGCGACCCGACCTCGAGGAGCAATGGCACGCGTGGTATAGCGGGCCCAAGCTCGCCGAGATGATGACTCACCCCCACTTCCTCTCCGGGCAGCGCTACCAGGCGGTCGGGCTCGATCAGACCATCCGGTACCTGGCTCTCTGGGTCGTCGCGTCGCCCGACGCGTTCACCAGCCCCGAGTACAAGGCGAGCTGGGGCTGGGCGGACTGGAAGCCGTACATCAGCCACTGGAGCCGCAACCTCTACGACGCGGGCGACCACGACATGACCGCGCTCCTCGACGTCCCCCCCGAGGGCGGGCTCTACCTCGCCGCCTTCGAGGGCGTTCCGGAGGCGGAGGCCGAAAAGCGGCGGGCGGAAGCTCAGGCGGAGCGCCCAGAGGCGGTCTGGATGCCCGTCGTCGGCCTCGACCGCTCGTGCCCGGTCATCGGTGTCCAGAGACTCCCGGACCCGGCGAAGGCGACACCCCTGCCGGCCAGGCTGGCCGCCGGCGTGCGCGAGACCTCGTTCCGGCCGCTCACCGAGCGCCGTCGCGCGAAGCCGCGGGGCTAGGGCGATGGCCGGGGGCGCGCGCGGCCTCATGCTGAGCCTGGCGACGGTGGACCCCAAGCACGAGGCCGAGTTCAACCGGTGGTACGAGGAGGAGCACCTGCCCGACGTCCGGCGGCGCTTCCCGCAGATCGTGAGCGCGCGCCGCTATCGGGCGGTGGACGGTCAGGAGCCGCGCCACATAGTGGTCTACGAGCGCGAGCTGCAGGTGGACGACGTCCTTTACAAGGAGCTCAGCATCCGCGGCGTGCTGAGCATCGAGAAGGTTCACACATACTCGCTTCCGCTCGAGCAGGCCGAGGACGCCATGCTGGCCGGCCACGGGCCAGGCGTGAATCCGATCCATCTGGCGATCGTCCCCGGCGCGTTGCCGGTGTCCGTGCGCCGCGGAGGCGGACGCTCACGGCCCGCCCGCCGCCGGAGCGGCAGGCGCGCCCTCACTCGACCGCGTTCCGCCCGAGCGTGACGAGCCGGAGAAGTTGCGGTACACGTACTGGTGGCGTGAGGATCGCGCGCGTCGGCGATCCTGATGACGTTCGAGCTTCCGCGAGGGGGGACCATGAGCCCAGTGAGCGAGCATGCCCGGGTGCTGGGAAGTAGCGGCGAGGGGGCAGATCCGTCCAGTCCGACGAGCCAGCCGTGCGTGCTGCTCATCTTCGGCGCGTCGGGAGACCTGACCAAGCGCCTCCTCGTGCCGGCGCTGTACAACCTGGCGTGCGACGACCTGCTCTCGGAGCAGTTCGCCCTGCTGGGGGCGGCGATGGATCCGCTCACGACGGAATCGTTCCGCGAGCGGATGAGCAACGACATCAGGCAGTTTCACACCCGCCACGCGTTCGACCAGGCGGCCTGGGACAAGCTGGTCGGACGCTTCCACTACATGCCCGCCGCGTTCGCCGACCTGGACGCCTTCCGGCAGCTCAAGGTCGAGGTCGCCCGGCTCGATGCGCAGTACAAAGCCGAAGGCAACGTGCTCTTCTACTTCGCCACGGCCCCGCGCTTCTTCGGGTTGATCTGCGAGCAGCTGCACAGGGCCGGGTTCAAGGACGGTCCGGGCTGGAAGCGGATCATCGTCGAGAAGCCCTTCGGCACCGATCTGGAGTCCGCGCTGCAGCTCAACCGCGACGTGCTGGCCCACTGGCACGAGGACCAGATCTACCGCGTCGATCATTACCTCGGCAAGGAGACGGTGCAGAACCTCCTGGCGTTCCGCTTCAGCAACGGCATGTTCGAGCCGCTCTGGAACAAGCACTTCATCGACAACATCCAGTTCAACGTCGCGGAGGCGGTCGACGTCGAGGGGCGTGGCGGCTACTACGACAGCTCCGGCGTGCTGCGCGACATGATGCAGAACCACATGTTCCAGATGCTGGCCTATCTGTGCATGGAGGTTCCGGGCTCCTTCGACTCGCACGCCATCCGCAACGAGAAGGCCAAGCTGCTCGAGGCCGTGCGCGTCTACACGCCCGACGAGGTCGCGCGGTACGTCGTCCGCGGGCAGTACGGCCCCCAGCTGGGCGCGCACGGCGAGGTCGTCAAGCCGGGGTACCGCCAGGAGAAGGACGTCGATCCCCAGTCGAAGACCGAGACGTTCGCGGCGGCGCGGTTCCACATCGACAACTGGCGCTGGGAAGGCGTGCCGATCTACCTGCGCTCCGGCAAGGCGCTCTGGAAGCGGGGTACCGAGATCATCGTGGAGTTCAAGAGGGCCCCGCAGGTGCTCTTCCGCAACACGCCGGTGCGGGCGATCTCCGCCAACCGCCTGATCTTCCATATCCAGCCGTATCAGGGCATCGAGGTCCAGTTCCAGGCGAAGGTCCCGGGGCCCACGCTGCAGCTGCAACCGGTCAAGATGCGCTTCGGCTACGGTGAGGCGTTCAAGGCATCGCGCTACACCGGCTACGAGGTGATGATCTACTCCTGCTCGCATGGCGACGGCACGCTCTTTTCCCGGGGCGACCTGGTCGAGGCGGCCTGGCAGGTCGCACAGCCCATCCTGGACTACTGGAAGGCCGCGCCGGCCGAGTTCCCGAACTACGCCCGTGGCAGCTGGGGACCGAAGGCGGCGGCGGACCTCATCGAGCGCGACGGCCGCCGCTGGTTCGAGCTCCTGACCGAAGAGGTGCTCAAGAAGGTGGCGATCTTCAGGGACGGCGACCCGCTGTTCCTCTCGCAGGTCGTCCTGGCGCTGCGCCCAAGGGTGGTCGGCGCCGGCGAGACGCTCATTCGGAAGGGCGACATGGGACGCGAGATGTACGTTGTCGTCCGCGGCGAGGTGGAGGTGCTCGACGACTCCGGCAAGGTGCTGGCGACGCTCGGGGACGGCGATTGCTTCGGCGAAATCGCCCTCCTGATTCACACGCCGCGCACGGCGACCGTCCGCGCCAAGACCGGCTGTGACCTCGTGGCGCTGGACAAGACCGGCTTCAGCCGTATCCTGCGGGACTACCCGCAGTTCGCCGACAGCGTGCTCCAGATCGCCAGGGACCGCTACGACCTGAACATCCAGGCGGAGACGCTGCTGAGCGACGCCGCCCGTCACTGAGCGGCGTTGATCCCCCAACTCCGGTGCCCCGGCCTTGCCGGTATCGTCACACCTTCTCGTAGGGCAGGCGACGGACCTTGTCCATGTTCGTGCCCTCGATGCGGATCAGCCGGGTGGGGCCGTCGCGTCGCGGTGAGTGGAGATCGCCTTCGTTGTACAGGTGCGCCATGCCCGGTTTGAGGGTGTAGCTCCTCAGGTGGCGCACCTTGCCGCGCCTGCTCTCGGTGGGAGGCTCGACGAGGGCCCAATCGCTCATCACGGTCTGGCCCCGGGCCTGGCCGTAGATCGCCCAGGACGGGCCGTGATCGTGGGGCTGGCTTTCCTTCGCTCCCTTGTAGACGTGGGCGAGAATGCAGAAGCCGAGGTCCGGGTCTTCGTAGAGGATCTTGCGCTCCGGCCCGTCGTCGCCGAGGTGAGTGGCGATGAAGGCCTCGTCCTTCAGGACATCCTGGATGAGCGCACCCATCCGCGTTCGACCCCCGGGACCCGGATCCGTCGTGAGGATGCGGTGACATTCGGCGGTGAGCTGCTCGAGCGTGTACCCCAATGACGTGACCTCCTTGGCTGATCCCAGAGGATAGCGTAGAACAGCCTCGTGCGGATCATCGCGCATGTCGACATGGATGCCTTCTACGCCGCCGTCGAGGAGCGGTACCACCCCGACCTTCGCGGCAAGCCCGTCGTCGTCGGAGCGGACCCCAAAGGGGGCCAGGGCCGAGGGGTCGTCACGGCGGCAAGCTACGCCGCGCGGAAGTACGGCATCAGGTCCGCTCTGCCGATCTCCCGGGCCTGGCGTCTGGCCGAGGCCGCGCGCCGGAGGGGCGAGCCGGAGACGATCTTTGTCCGTGGCCATCGCGATCTCTATGTCGCAGTCTCCGGGCGGATCATGGCGTTTCTGGCGGAGAGTGCCGAGACCTTCGAGGAGGCGAGCATCGACGAGGCCTACCTGGATTTGTCGTCGCTGGACAGCTTCGAGGCGGCCGCCGCGCGCGCCCGGTCGCTGAAGCTCGAGCTCGTCCAACGCGAGGGGCTGACCTGCTCGGTGGGCATCGGGCCGAACAAGCTCGTGGCCAAGATCGCCTCGGACTTCACGAAGCCCGACGGCCTGACGGTGGTCCGGCCCGAAGACGTCCAGGGCTTCCTCGACCCGCTGCCGATCCGGACCATCCCGGGTGTCGGGCCCAAGACCGAGGGCCTCCTCCACCAGCGGGGCATTCGCTCCGTTCGTGACCTCCGCGGGGTCCAGCTGGTCACGCTGGTCGACTGCTTCGGCCGCGGGGGCGAAGATCTCTTCGCCAAGGCCCAGGGCATCTCCGACAGCCCGGTGTCCAATGAGTGGGAGGCCAAGACAATCGGCGAGCAGGAGACGTTCGAGGAGGAAACGCTGGACGCGTCGTTCGTCCTCGAGCGAGCCCGGGGGCTCGCCCGAGAGGTCTTCGAGCGCCTCGGCCGGCAGGGCTTTCGCGCGTTCCGGACGGTGACGGTCACGGTCCGCTTCGAGAATTTTACGACCCGGAGCCGGTCGCACACGGAACGCGAGCCGCTGGAGGCCGAAGAGGCGCTGTACGCCAGCGCCGTCCGGCTGCTGCAGCCCTTCTTCGATCAGCGTGAGAATCCGAAGCAGAGGCTGATTCGGCTGATCGGCGTGCGCGTGGAGAAGCTCGTGCGGGCCTGAGCCTCGGTCACGTTCCCTTGACAGTCGCACCGCTTTTCTTCTAGTGCCGTTCCAACTATTCGCGCCAAGGGAGGCGCCGTGTACTACACGTACGTGTTGCGGAGTGATCGAGATCAACGGCTCTACACCGGAACGACGCACGACCTCCGCACCCGAATCAAGCTGCACGCTGACGGAAAGG
>DASYUQ010000093.1 GCA_036001065.1 Candidatus Methylomirabilota bacterium | reverse complement strand
GAACGACGTACACGGTGCCTTCCTAGGCGCGAATAGTTGGAACGGCACTAGTGCCGTTCCAACTTGTTGATACTAAATCTGTCCACGAACGACGTACACGGTGCCTTCCTAGGCGCGAATAGTTGGAACGGCACTAGCCGGTCCCCTGAAAGATCGCGCGGGCGGGCAAATTTTTTTCAGGGGTTGCCTCGACGGCCCGTCGCCCGTAACGTGGTGCTTGTGTCGCGCCACGTGCTGGTCGTCGAGGACTACGAGGACGCCCGGGAGGCGGTCCGCTGCCTGCTGGAGGTCCAGGGGCATCGCGTCGAGGTGGCCGGCGATGGCGTCGAGGCGGTGGCGATGGCCCTGAAGTCGCGGCCGGAAATCGTGCTCGTCGACATCGGCATCCCGGGCCTGGACGGTTACGAGGTGGCGCGGCGACTGCGCGCCACCCCCGAGGGCAAGCGCATGGTGCTGGTCGCCATCACCGGCTACGGCCAGCCGAACGACCGGCAGCGGGCCCTGGAGAACGGGTTCGACGCCCATCTGGTCAAGCCGGTCGAGCCCGAGGACCTCTATCGCCTGCTCGACAGGACCTAGCCTCTCCTGAGGCGTGGCTCAGGGGCGGACCGCTCCCGGCAAGCCGCGCGCCCGCGTCGGCATCTGCTCCTGGGCCGACCCCGCGCTCATCGAGGACGGGTCGTTCTATCCGCAGAAGTCGATGAGCGCGGAGGCGCGCCTGCGCTACTACGCGAGCGTCTTCGACGTCGTCGAGGTCAACTCCGCCTACTACGCCATCCCCGACGTCCTGACCGTGAGACGGTGGGTGGAACGGACGCCGCCCGACTTCATCTTCCACGTGAAGGCCTACGCGCTCATGACGGGCCACCACCCGCGGCCGCAGTCGCTGCCGGCCGAGATCCGACGGCTGCTGGCGCCGACCGCAACCCGGACGCGGCGCGGCGAGGTGGACGCCTCGGCGTTTCCGCCTGCAGCCCTCGATGAGGCGTTCCGCTTGTTCCGCGCGGCGCTCGCCCCGCTGGCGGACTCCGGCAAGCTGGGCTACGTGCTCTTCCAGCTCGCGCCGTGGGTGCGCTTCAGCCACGCGCGGCTCGACTACCTGGCGTCGCTCCCCGAGCGCCTGCCCGGATGGACGATCGCGGTGGAGTTCCGCGACCGGTCCTGGTTCCCCGATCACGCCGCCGATACGCTCGGCATGTTGGGCTCGGCGCGGCTGGCCCACGTCGTCGTGGACGCGCCGGTGGTGGCCAACGCCGTTCCGCGCGTGGCGACGGTGACCGCACCGACCGCCGTGTTTCGCCTGCACGGCCGCCACGCCGAGGGCTGGCTCAAGCAGCTCCGCGGTCAGGAGCCGGCGGTGCGCGAGAAGTACGACTACCTCTATAGCGAGGACGAGCTGCGGGCGCTGCTGCCGGAGGTGGAGGCGCTCGAGCGCGAGGCCGAGCAGGTCTTCATTTCGTTCAACAACAACAACCGGAATTACCCGGTGATGAACGCGCTCTTGATGAAGCGGCTGCTCGGTCAGCCCGTGGTGGCGCCGCTCGGACAGAGAAGCTTGCCACTGGAGGGGCGGGCCTGAGATAGTGGATTCGATGGCCACAGCGGCGCCCCCGATCCCCCGCGTGGAGCTGGCGCTGGGTCCCACGCCGATTCTCAAGCTCGAGCGCCTGTCGCGCGAGCTGGGCCTGGAGCTGTGGGTCAAGCGCGACGACCTCACCGGGCTGCTGGAGAGCGGCAACAAGATCCGAAAGCTCGAGTTCCTGGTGGGCGAGGCCCTGGCCCAGCGGGCCGATACGCTCATCACCTGCGGGACGCTCCAGTCCAACTGTTGTCGGGCCGTGTCCGCGGTGGCCGCCCGCCTGGGCCTGAAGGCGATCCTCGCGCTCAAGGGGGGGCCGCCCGACGAGTACGACGGCAATCTCCTGCTCGATCGGCTGCTGGGCGCCGAGATCCGCTATTGCGACGACGCCGAATGGGACAAGATCGACCAGGTGCTGGCCGACCTCGAGGCGCGCGTGCGCGCGCAGGGCCGCACCCCGTACGTGATCCCCGAGAGCGGAGCCACGGTCACCGGCGCGCTCGGGTACCTCAGCTGCGGGCAGGAGCTGGCGCAGCAGATCCGCCAGGGCGCGCCCGACTTCGATACGGTGGCGATCACCGCGTTCAGCGGCGGCAGTCACGCCGGGCTCCTGATGGCCAAGCAGCTCACCGGTCTCCGTGGCCAGATCGTATCCATCCCGATTGCGTGGGAGGCGGAGCGGGTGCGGGCCTACGTGACCGACGTGATCAAGCGGGCGCGCGGCCGCTACAGCCTGGACGTGGAGGTCCCCGACACCATCCGCCTGATCGACGGCTACCAGGGCGGAGGCCGCGCCGAGGTGCGACAGGCCGCGCTGGAGACGGTGGTCCGGGTCGCGCGAACGGAGGGCATCGTTCTGGACCCGGTCTACACGGCCAAGGCCTTCTACGGTCTGCTCGATGCGCTGCGCCGCGAGCCTGGCGCCTTCGGGCGGCGGGTCTGCTTCATCCACACCGGAGGCATCTTCAGCATCTTTCCATTCCGTCGCGCGCTCAGCCAGTTCCTCGACGCCCAGACCTGATAGAATTCAGGCCTCATGCCCGAGCTTCGGCTGCTGGGAGGACGGCTCGACGGGCTTGCCCTCCACTACGTGGTGGAAGGGCGCGGCCCGGCCGTGGTGCTGGTCCACGGTCTGGGCGGCTTCGCGGAGTCGTGGCGGCACAACTTCGACGCCCTGGCCCAGCGGGCCACCGTCTATGCCGTCGATCTCCCCGGCTTCGGACGCTCGGCGAAGCCCTTCGCCCAGTACAACCTGGCCTTCTTCGCCGCGGCGCTCCACGGCTTTCTCGAGGCGCTGGGCGTGCACCACGCCTCGCTGGTCGGCCATTCCCTGGGCGGCGCCTTCGTGCTGACCTATGCGCTCACCCATCCCGCGCGCGTGGACCGGGTGGCGCTCGTCGGCGGGCTCGTGCCCGGCTTTGGTTATCGGCCGTCGCGGGTGTACCGCCTGCTGGCGCTCCGCGGTATCGGCGAGGCGCTGGCGCTCTGCGGGTGCGCGCCCGTGTACCGCGCGGCCCTGGCGCGCTGCTTCTATCGCCCCGCGCCGGACGAGATCGCGTTCCTGGTGGAGTGCGGCTACGGGGCGCGGACGGGCTGGGACGCCCGCGCCGCGTATCTGGCCACGCTGCGGGCGGCGCGCCGCGACTTCGAGCGGTACCGGACCGAATACCGGCGCGCGCTGGCCTCGCTCGACATTCCGGTTCTGGCGATCCACGGGCGGCAAGACCTCGTGATTCCAGCCGCGCATTGCGCGGAGGTCGCGGGCGGGCTGGCCCGGGCGGAAGTGCGCTGGATCGACGCCTGCGGGCACTTCCCGCAGATCGAGCACGCGCAGACGGTCAACGAGTGGCTGGCCGAGTTCCTGGTGGCCCGCCCCGCGCCACGCTGAACGGAGCGCCTCGGTCGTGGACGAGATCACCCCCCAGGAGCTGAAAGCGCGAATCGACGCCCAGGCCGCGCCGGTCCTGGTCGACGTGCGGCAGGACTGGGAGACGAAGCTCTGCCGCCTCCCGAATGCCGTCCACATCCCCATCGAGGAGATCGAGTTCCGAACCGACGAGCTGAACCCCGCCGACGAGATCGTCGTCTACTGTCATCAGGGGGTGCGGAGCGCCGCCGTGGCCCATTATCTGCGCGGCCTGGGCTTCGGGAACGTGAAGAACCTCATGGGCGGACTCGACCACTGGGCGCGCGCCGTCGATCCCGGCATGCGGCGGTACTGATGGACGAGGCACCGGTGCGCGTCGAGCGGGCGGGCGCGGTCGTCTGGTGCACGCTCGCCCGGCCGCCGCTCAACCTGCTCGAGCCCGCGCTCATCCACGCTGTTCGCGAGACGTTCGGGGCGCTGGCCCGCGACCCCGGGGTGCGGGTGGCGGTGCTCACGGGCAGTGGCCGCGCCTTCAGCGCGGGGATGGACGTTCGCGTCCTGCGCACGCTCGACGTCCCGGGGGCCAGGGCGCTGATCACGGCGCTCCACGAGGCGATCGAGACGGTCCACCATGCGCCGTTCCCCGTCATCGCCGCGGTGAACGGGCCGAGCCTGGGCGCGGGCTTCGAGCTGGCGCTGGCGTGCGACCTGCGCCTGGCGGTGGCGGGGGCCCCGCTCGGTCTGCCGGAGGTGCGAGTGGGGGTGCCCGCGGTCATCGAGGCGGCGCTGCTTCCGGCGTTGGTCGGGCCCGGGCGCGCAGGGGAGATGCTGCTCACGGGGGAGGCGATCGCCGCGGAGCGCGCGCTCGAGTGGGGGCTGGTCAACCGCGTGGTGCAGGCCGGGCGCCTGCGCGCGGCCGTCGACGAGATGGTCGCTTACATCCTGGCCGGCGGGACCACGGCGATCCGCCTCCAGAAGGAGCTGATGCTGCGCTGGCGCTACGCCGACCTCGCCAGCGCCATCCGTTACGGCATCAACGCCTTCGCCATGGCCTACGCGACGGGCGAGCCGGCCGAGGGAGCGTCCGCGTTCCTCGAGAAGCGGGCGCCGAAGTTCGAGGGCGCGCCCTGAAGATCCGCACGATCACGTTCGACTTCTGGGGCACGCTGCTCCACGACGGCCCCTCCAGCGACGATCGCTACAAGCGCACCCGCCTGGCCGCGTTCGAGAACATCCTGGCCTCTGCGGGCGAGCCGGTTCCCCGCGCCGCGCTCGATCGCGGCTACGACGAGTCCGGGGCCTACCTGGGCCGCATCTGGAGCACCCATCGCGACGTCCCGGTCCAGGAGCACGTGCGCGCGCTCCTGGCCGCCGCCGGGCCGACGCTGGCCGACCGGCTGCCCGCCTCGGTGATGGCGGCGCTGGTGGAGGCGTACGCGCGACCGGCCCTGCTGGTGCCGCCGGCGGTGGACGGCGGCGCCCGGGGCGCCGTGGAGACGCTCCGCGAGCGGGGCTACACCCTCGCCGTCGTCTCGAACACGATGCGCACGCCCGGCGCCACGCTCCGGAAGCTCCTGGCCCGGTACGGCCTGCTCGATTGCTTCGCGCACACCACGTTTTCGGACGAGGTCGGGGTCCGCAAGCCGGATCCCGCGATCTTCGCGCTCACCCTCCGCGCCGTCGGCGGGGAGCCCGAGACGGCCGTCCACGTCGGCGACGATACGGTCCTCGACGTGCAGGGCGCGCGCGCGGCGGGCATGCGGGTGATCCAGGTGACGAGCGCGGTCCCGCGCGCGCCCGGCCGACCGGGGCCGGATGCGGTCATCCCCCGGCTGGGGCGGCTGCCCGACGTGATCGCCGAGCTTGAAGCCCGCTGAGCCGCTCGGGGCCGCCCCGGAGGCGGCCCTCGTCGTCAGAGATATGGGTGAGCTGCCGGACCGGCCGCTCACCTGACGGAGGCTGCGGGCGCCTGAAAACACGAACGCCGCCGGGGGTACCGGCGGCGGCCGTGCGCGACCTCAACGCTATCGCCGACGGAGGTAGCGAGCGCCGAGGAGCCCGAGCCCGACGAGGAGCCCGACGAGGGGCTCGGGCGTCACGACCTGGGCGGACCCGGATCCGGCTTGGCCACCGTTCGTGGCGATGCCCGACGCCCCCGAGCTGTCGAACGTACCGGCGACCGCGCCACCACCGTGGCCACGACCGCCGCCGCCGAACGCAAACACTTGCGGGGCGAGCGCGAGCAGGGCAGCGATAGCGATCACTGCGATTGACTTGAGACGCATAGCCGTACCTCCTTTCCCTGCCCTCGGGATACTCAAGAGCCGTGCCGCCTCCGGAAGTAGTTGAAAGAAGGGAGTTTCGAGGGCCGATGCTGCAAGGCGCTGCGGGTTGCAGAATTCACACTTCGCAACGCACTACAGCCCGGAGGGCTGTGGAGGGGTCCGCTAAGCCGTGAGGTCAGCTCGCCTTGAAGATCGAGAGCGGGTGCGGCTGGAGCGGCGCCACGCCGACTTCTTGGAGATAGCGCCGGATGGGGTCGGTGTTGCGATCCGCGTAGGCCTCGAGGACCAGAAAGGAGATGCCCCGGTGGTAGGTCGCGTCCCCGCCCAGACCGGCTCGTCTGCCCAAAACCTTGAGCCCGCCCGCCCGCCGGTGGCGCAGAGTGACCCCGAAGGTCCCGATACCCGAGAGCCAGTGTTCGGGATCGCGGATGGTGACCTCCGCCACCTCCCCCACGAGCTCCCATTCTGGAGCGAACTCGCTCAACACCCGGAGGAGCAAGCGCTGAGCATCTTCCCGACCCAGCATGGTTCTCTCTCCGTTCCGCCGCTATTGGCTCACGCCACGCAGGAGGTCGGCGCGGATCGTGGCCAAGGCGTTGGGGTCTCCGCGCATGCTCCGGCTCACGTCCCAGACCGAGAGCTGATGGACGCTGAGCCCGCGCCCGGCCAGGGCGAGGGTCACGAGATAGGCCGTGTCCTCCACCTCCACGGAAACCACTCGCCCCCTGATGGGGAGGTCCTGTAGCAATTCCGCGATGAAGTGGACCATCTTGACAGGGGCCGGCTTGTTGGCGGTCGTGCGCGCTTCCATGGCGGCGCCGTAAATCGGAGCAAAGGGGGTGCCACGCCTGGTCAAAGCGCAGGCGGCCAGGAAATCAGCAAGTTAGCTCGAATGCGCCAGGGGTCTGGTGTTGACGCCCTGACAGCTCGACGTTGTGTCAGTGTCACTGTTAGGTGACGCGGCGTTACGCGCGAGGCTGTCTTGCGCAGCGCGGCAAACGTCCGTAATATACCGGCGATGAACGTCGCCGACCTGCGGGCGAAGATCCGGGACATCAAGGATTTTCCGACCGAGGGCATCCTCTTCAGGGACATCACGACCCTCCTCAAGGACGCGCCCGCGTTCCGTTACGTCATCGATCAGCTCGCCGAGCGATACCGGAACGAGCGCGTCGAGGTGGTCGTCGCCGTCGAATCGCGCGGGTTCATCTTCGGCGGCGCGCTGGCCCACCAGCTGCGGTCCGGGTTCGTGCCGGTCCGCAAGCTGGGTAAACTCCCGGCCAAGACCATCGAGGTCGAATACGAGCTGGAGTACGGGCGCGACGCGCTGGCGATGCACGAGGACGCCATCCGCGCCGGGCAGCGCGTCCTCGCGGTGGACGACCTGCTGGCGACCGGGGGCACGATGGCCGCCACGCTGCGGCTGATCGAGCAGCTCGGCGGGCACGTCGTCGGCGTGGCGTTTCTGATCGAGCTGGCGTTCCTGCACGGCCGGGAAAAGCTCAAGAACTACCCGCTGCACTCGCTGATCGTGTACGCTTAGCGGGCGGTCGGAAGGCTCACCGGGGAGGCCTGGCATGCGTAAGGTGGTTGCGGCGCTCGGGGCACTGATGGTCGCCGGCGTGGGGGTCGGCCCCGCCGTCGCCGATGAGGCAAAGACGCCGGTCAGCGCGTCGATGCTGCTGAACATCCTCTCGGCTCCCATCGAGCCGCGGGAGGCGGCTCACGATCAGTCGATCAAGGACGAGGGACCGCCACCCCGCTCGTCGCTCGGCGTGGTGCAGCCGGATGGCAGCGTCAAGTACGGCAGCGTCAGCGTGACCGTGAGGAACCCGTGTCCGCCGGGGACCGCCCACTACGAGCCGCCACCGCTGCCGGGCCGCCGCGCGAGGAATTAGCCTCCGCTCGTCCCGATCACGCATCTCGCGAGGCTCGCCGAGCGACGTCCGGCTCGCGGGCCTCGCGCCGTCTCTGGAGGATCCGATGACCATCAAGCAGGTGGGCGTTCTCGGATGCGGCCTCATGGGTTCGGGCATCGCGCAGGTCGCGGCTCAGGCGGGCTTCCGGACCACCGTCGTCGAGGCGAACGACGAGCTGCTGCAGCGCGGGCTGGGCAACCTCCGCACGACCCTCGAGGGCCTGGTAGCCAAGGGCAAGCTCGACGCCGGGGGAAAGGACGACACGCTCGGCCGACTGAGCGGCACCACGCGCCTGGAGGACCTCAAGGACTGCGACATCGTCGTGGAGGCGATCACCGAGAACCAGCAGCTCAAGAACGAGACCTTCGCCAGGCTCGACCGGGTTTGCCCGCCGCACGCAATCCTCGCCAGCAATACGTCCTCTTGCAACGTCACCGCCATGGCGGCCGCCACCCGGCGCGCGGGACGGGTGCTGGGGCTGCACTTCTTCAACCCCGTGCCCCTCATGAAGCTCGTAGAGGTCGTGCGTACCATCCTCACCGAGGACGCCGCGGTGCAGGCGGCGACCGAGTGGATCCGAGCGGTCGGCAAGGTCCCGGTGCAGACCAAGGACTCGACGGCGTTCATCGTCAACCGGCTGCTGGTGCCTTACCTGCTCGATGCCGTCCGGCTCTACGAGAGCGGGCTCGGCTCCCTCGAGGACATCGATCAGGCGATGAAGCTCGGCTGCGGCTATCCCATGGGCCCATTCACGCTCCTCGATCTGGTCGGCCTGGACACCGCGATGCACGTCGCCGAGGTGATGTTCGAGGAGTTCCGCGAGCCCCGCTACGCGCCGCCTCCCCTGCTCAAGCGGATGGTGATGGCGGGCCACCTGGGGCGGAAGAGCGGACGCGGGTTCTACACCTACGCGGGCGAGGGCCGCTGAGCCGGGTCAGACCGGCCGGACCAGGACGATCCAGTCGAGCAGGCCGTCGTCCGCCTGCGCGTCTGGAAGGATCGGCAGGTCGATTGCGTAGGCGGGGACGTCGACGACAGGGGCGTGGGGGCCGGTCATCGGCCGCCCCTCGGTCTGGAGCTCGATGGGGGGATACGAGGATCGGCCCTAGCCAGGTCCCTCGCCGCGGGTAAGTCGGGGTGCTCTATTCCTGCCGTTATTTGACGTGACAGGTTCCCGGGTGATAAATGTCTAGACATCCTGACCGCGGAGGCCAATCGGTGAACTACCGCTCCGGTATTCCGCGCTACCTCCAGATCGCCGAGGCGCTGCGCCACCACCTGCGCGGCGAGGGGGAGCGGATCCCCTCCGAGCACCAGCTCTGCGCCCAGTACAAGGTCAGCCGTCCCACCATCCGCCAGGCGCTCGACATCCTGGTCCAGGAGGGACTGCTCTACCGTCACGCCGGCCGCGGCACCTTCAGCACGCCCACCCCGGGCGGCGACCGCAAGCTGCGCGTGATCGGCTCCATCGACGACATGATCGCGCTCGGCGACGAGACGTGGCTCAAGCTGATCTCCCACGAGACGCTGCCCGTGCCCGCCAACGTCGCCCAGGCGCTGCGCCTGCCCCCCGGCTCCAAGGGCACGCGCATCGTCGGCGTCCGCCACGCCGAGGGCGGCCCGTTCCAGCACGTCACGGTGTGGCTGCCCACGCCGATCGCGCTGGCGCTGTCCGACGAGGACCTCTCCAAGACCTCGCTCATCGCCGCCATCGAGCGCCAGTCCGACGTGCGCGTGAAGACGCTGGAGCAGGTGGCCGACGCGGTGCTGGCGCCGCGGCAGGTGGCCGAGCTTCTCCAGGTGCGGCCGCGCTCGCCGCTGCTCATGTTCGAGCGCACGTACTACGCGACGACCGGCGAGCCGGTCGAGCACGCGGTGTCGTACCAGACGGGCCGGCGCTATCCCTACCGCGTCGTGCTCGCGCGCGCGGAGCGCCGGAGCTGACCTCGTGTCGTACCGGGTCGGGTTCGACGTGGGCGGCACGTTCACGGACTTCGTGCTCCAGTCGCCCGCCGGGGAGCTGACGGCCGCCAAGCGCCTCACCACGTATCCCGATCCCTCCGACGCGTGCCTGGCCGGCCTCGACGCGCTGCTCGCCGGCGCGGGCGTGGCGTGGGCCGACGTCGCGCAGGCCGTGCACGGCACCACGCTCGGCAGCAACGTCGTCATCGAGCGCAAGGCGCGCGGCGTCGGCTTGCTCACCACGCGCGGGTTCCGCGACGTGCTGCTGATCGGGCGCGAGAAGCGCTATCAGGTCTACGACCTCCAGATCGAGAAACCCGCGCCGCTGATCCCCCGCCGGTGCATCGGCGAGGTGAGCGAGCGCATCCTCGCGGACGGCTCCGTGGAGCGCCCGCTCGACGAGGCGGACGCCCGTCGGGCCGTCCGCGAGCTCGTCGCGCGCGGCGTGACGACGCTCGCGATCTGCCTCCTGCACGCGTACCTGAACCCCCTCCACGAGAGGCGCCTGGCCGAGATCGTCGGGGAGGAGGCGCCGCAGGTGACCGTGACGATGTCGCACGAGGTCTCGCCGACCTTCCGCGAGTACGAGCGCACCTCCACCACCGTGGTGAACGCCTACGTGATGACGGCGGTGCGCGACTACCTGCGCGGGCTCGGGACGGCCCTCGGCCAGCGCGGCTACCGTGGCCGGCTCTTCGTCATGCAGTCGTCCGGCGGCGTGGCCACCGCGGACGCGATGGAGCGCTATCCCGTCCGTATGATCGAGTCGGGGCCCGCGGCGGGCGCCCTCATGGCGGCGGCGTACGGCGAGCTGACGGGCCACCGCGATCTCATCGCCTTCGACATGGGCGGCACCACCGCCAAGCTCGCCTTGATCGAGGGCGGCCGGCCGTACACGACGACGGCCTTCGAGCTCCATCGCGTCAACAACGCGCCGGGGAGTGGATTGCCGATGAACATCCAGGCCATCGACCTCGTCGAGATCGGGGCCGGCGGCGGGTCGATCGCGCGCGCGCGCCTGGGCGTCATCGCCGTCGGGCCCGAGAGCGCGTCCTCGACGCCGGGCCCCGTCTGCTACGGCCGCGGCGGCACCGAGCCCACCGTCACCGACGCCAACCTCGCGCTCGGCTACCTGAACCCGGAGTATTTCGCGGGCGGCAGCCTGCGCCTGGACGTCGAGGCCGCGCGCGGCGCGATCGCCGCACTGGTCGGCGCGCCGCTGGGCCTGGCCCTCGAAGACGCCGCGTGGGGCATCCACGCCATCGTGAACACCAACATGGAGCTCGCCACGCGCGTCGTGTCGATCGAGCGCGGCCGCGACCCGCGCGATCTCACGTTCGTCGCGTTCGGCGGCTCGGGGCCCGTGCACGGCTGCCGGCTCGCCCAGGCCCTCGGGCTGCCGCGCGTGATCCTGCCCGCCGCCGCCGGCGTGACCGCCGCCATCGGCCTGCTTGCCGCCGAGGTGAAGTTCGACGTCGCGCGCACCTGGGTGCGGCGGCTCGACGCGCTCGATCCCGCCGCGCTCACGGCGATGTACGACGACATGGCCGCGCAGGCGGGCGCCGTGGTGCGCGACGCGGCGGTGGCGGGCACCGTGGCGCTCGTGCGCTCCGTCGACGCGCGGTACGTGGGCCAGGGCTACGAGCTGACGGTGCCGGTGCCCGCGGGGCCGCTCGACGCCGCCGCGCTGGCGCACCTGCGCGCCGCCTTCGACGAGATCTATGCCGCGCGCTACGGCTACGCGAATCCGAGCGAGCCGGTGGAGACCGTCACGTGGAAGCTCGCCGCCGTCGGCGGCGCGCCGCGCGTGGCCCTCGCGAAGGCCGCGCCCGGCGCGCGGGAGAGCGGGCTGAAGGGCCGGCGGCGCGCGTGGTTTCCGGAGACGCGCGGCTGGACCGACTGCCCCGTCTACGATCGCTATGCGCTCGCCCCCGGCGCGCGCGTCGACGGCCCCGCCATCGTCGAGGAGCGCGAGTCGACGTCGGTGCTGCCACCGGGAACGACAGCCAGCGTCGACGAGTACGCCAACCTCATCGTGGAGATCGCGGCGTGACCGCGCTCAACCCGATCACGCTCGGCGTGATCTGGGGCGCGCTCCAATCGATCGCGGTGGAGATCGGCACCACCGTGCACAAGACGGCCTACTCCGAGCAGGCGCGCGAGGGCCAGGACTTCTCCGTCGCGGTGTTCGACGCGCGCGGTCGCATGGTCGCGCAGGGTCCGTACTCGCCGGGCCACATGGGCGCGATGTCCTTCGCCGTGAAGAACGCGCTGGCCGCGCATCCCGCCGAGACCCTTCGGCCCGGCGACGCGATCCTCCTGAACGACCCGCTGCTCGGCTCCGGCCATCTGCCCGACTTCTTCATCACGCAGCCCGCGTTCCACCAGGGCGAGCTGATCGGCTTCGCCGTCAACATCCTGCACCACACCGACGTCGGCGGGGCGCGGCCGGGGAGCCAGGCCGTCGAGGGGATCTTCGACTACTTCCAGGAAGGCCTGCGGATCCCGCCCACGAAGGTCTGGCAGGAGTATCGCGAGCACGAGGGGATCGTCGCGATCATCGCCGCGAACACGCGCACGCCGGACAAGGTCCTCGGCGACCTGCGCGCGCAGCGCAGCGCGCTCCGGGTGGGCGAGCTGCGGCTGACCGAGCTGGCCGAGCGCTACGGCGGCACCACGCTCGTGGCGGCGATGGACGAGATCGTCGCGCGCACCGAGGCCAACATGCGCACGGCCATCCGCGCCGTGCCCGACGGCGTCTACCGGTTCGAGGACTTCCTCGACGACTGCGGCCCGGGCACCGAGCCGCTGCGCGTGGCGGTGACGGTGACGGTGGACGGCGACCGGATGACCATCGATTACGAGGGCTCGAGCCCGCAGACGGCCTCGGGCATGAACTCCTACATCAACTACACGCGCTCGTACTCGTACGCCGCGGTCAAGTGCCTGACCGATCCCTACGGACCGATGAACGAGGGGGCGCTGCAGCCGATCACGGTGAGCGCGCCCGAGGGCTCGTTCCTCAACCCGCGGCCACCGGCCGGCGGCGGGCCGCGCGCCATCATCTGCTACCGCACGTTCGAGGCCGTCATCGGCGCGCTGGCCCCGG
>DASYUQ010000092.1 GCA_036001065.1 Candidatus Methylomirabilota bacterium | reverse complement strand
ACGCTGGCGCGCTATCGGCTGTGGGGCGAGGACCCGGCGAACCGAGTCACCGGCGACGTGTTCCGTCGCGTGCTGCGGCTCGATGGCCGGCTCATCCCCTACGAGGTTCGCTGGAGCGGCACCATCGACGACGCGCGGCTGGCGATCCGCGCGCCAAAAGTGCGGTCCGCGCGCGTCCAGGCGGCGATCGTGCGCGAGGTCCGATCCATTTTCGGCCTCGACTTCGACCTGGCCGGCTTCTACCGCCTCGCCAAGAGCGACCCGGCGCTGGCCGGGCTCGTCGAGCCGCTGCATGGCCTCCGGCCGACGCTGGCGCCGACAGCGCTGGAGATGCTGGTCGGCTCGATCACCGCCCAGCAGGTCAACCTGGCCTTCGCGTTCGCGCTGCGCGCTCGCCTGGTCCGCCGTTACGGGACGCCGGTGCCGATGGCCGGCCACACCGTCTACGCGTTTCCGGACGCTCCGACGCTGGCCCGGGCGCGCCGCGGCGAGCTGCGCGCGATGAAGTTCTCCGGGAGCAAGGCGGGGTACATCCTCGGCGTCGCGCGAGCGATCGCCTCCGGCCAGCTCGAGACCGAGGCGCTGGCGAACGCCACCGCCGCCGAGATCATCGAGCGCCTCATGGCGCTGCGTGGCCTCGGCCGCTGGTCGGCCGATTGGTTCCTCGCACGCTGTCTGGGGCGAGGCGAGGCGTGCCCGGCCGGCGACCTCGCCGTGGGCAAGGCGTTCAACCACTATTACGGACGGGGCCGCAGGCTGAGCGAGGCGGGCATCCGTCGCCGGGCCCGCGCCTGGGGACCCTATCAGAACCTCGCTATCCACTATCTCCTGGCCGGCATGCGCCTGAGCCGCCCGATGACGGGAGGAGGGGCGTGAACAAGAAGCTGATCCTGCCGCTGCTCGGTCAGCCCGATCCCAACGCCCCCAAGGACGTGCACCTGGTGGGCCGTTACGCGGTGGGCGTGACGTGGGGCGACAACCACGGCTCCATCTATCCGTTCGACAAGCTCCGGCGCGACTGCCCGTGCGGGGCCTGCGCCACCCTGGCGACGCTCACCGAGACCATGGCCTGGCCGACCGAGATCAAGAGGGCGGACGCCGGGCTCGGCGTCGTCTGGGCCGACGGACACCAGAGCCTCTACCCGTATCCCGAGCTGCGCGCGCTGTGCCGGTGCGCCGGCTGCACCGGCGGTCACTGATGGACGAGGTGCAGAAGCGGCGGGCGCTGCTCGCGATCATGCTGTCGATCTTCCTGGCGGCGATGGAGTCGACGGTCGTGGCCACCGCGATGCCGAAGGTCGTCGCCAGCCTCGGCGGCATTCACATCTACTCCTGGGTCTTCTCGGGCTTCCTGCTCACCTCGACGGTGACGATGCCGCTGTGGGGTCGGCTGTCCGACCTCTTCGGCCGGCGCTCCACCTATCTGGCGGGTCTGACGATCTTCCTCCTCGGCTCGGCGCTGTCGGGCACGTCGCAAAACATGGCGGAGCTGATCGCATTCCGCATGCTCCAGGGCCTGGGCGCCGGCTCACTCATGACGATCGGCATGACGATCGTCGGCGACCTCTTCGGCCTCGAGCGCCGCGCGAAGATGCAGGGCTACCTCTCGAGCGTCTGGGGCGTGGCGTCTCTGGTGGGCCCCTTGCTGGGCGGCTTGCTGACGGATTACGTCTCGTGGCGCTGGGTCTTTTACATCAACCTGCCGTTCGGCGCGCTGGGCATGATCCTCATCGCCACCGCGCTCGGCGAGGAGGGACGCCCCCGACGACGCCCGGCGATCGACTACGGCGGCCTCGCGCTCTTCGCCCTGAGCGTGTCCGCGTTGCTGCTCGGCGTCGTCGAGGCGGGGCGGGAGGGGGCGTGGACCCGGCCCGACGTCGTCGCGGCGCTGGCGGTCGGCGGGCTCGCGCTCGCCGCGTTCGTCGCCGTCGAACGGCGGGCGCGGGAGCCGATCGTGCCGCTCCGGCTGTTCGCCAACCGCATCGTGGCGGCCGCCGTCGTCACCGGCTTCCTGGCCGGCATGGCGATGTTCGGCGCCATCTCCTTCGTGCCGCTGTTCATGCAGGCGGTGGTGGGGACGTCGGCCACCCAGGCCGGCTTCGTGCTGACGCCGTTCGTGCTGGGATGGGTGGCCCTGTCGGTCCTGAGCGCGCGGCTCGTGCTGAAGATCGGGTACCGGACTGTCGTCACCGCGGGCATGGCGTGCCTGACGGGCGCCTTCCTGCTCCTCACCCGCTGGAACGTGGCGCTGACCCCGGGCGAGGCGATGCGCGACGTGCTGCTCGCCGGCGTCGGCATGGGGCTGAGCATGGTGCCGATGCTGATCGCCGTCCAGAGCTCGGTGCCCCGGACCGACCTCGGCATCGCCACCTCCATGACGCAGTTTTTTCGTGCGGTGGGCGGCGCGCTGGGGCTCAGCGTGATGGGGGCGGTGATGACCCGGCGCCTGGCGGCCGGGCTGGGGATGGAGGCGGCGTTGCACGGCGCCTTCGTCGTGGGACTGATCGTGTGCATCGCAGCGCTTGCGTCCGCGTTCCTGGTGCCGGCGGGCAATGCGCGCGACCTCGCGCGCGCCGACATGCGCGGCGAGCCCACCCGCGCGGGAGGATGACATGGCCGGTGACGTCCCGCTACTCGAGCGCCTGGCCCAGCTGCCGGCTATTCCCGCCACCGCGGCGGCGATCCTCATCGAGCGCCTGCCCCAGCCCCAGAAGGACCCCGTGCTGGGGCCGCTGTTCGGCGTGGACGAGGAGGGCGACGCCGTCGTCAACGCCCTGGTCCCGACGGTCCTCAACGAGTTCCAGGGCAAGCCGGACCTCACCTGTTACCAGGCGTTGCTGGAGGGGCTGACCGGCATCTGGAACGCCTCGGTCCGGGCGGCCGTGGTCGTTCGACTACGCGCCTCCGGCTTGCCGCCGGACGACCTCCTGCTGCGGCTCCAGAAGCTCTCGCCGACGCTCGGCTTCGCCAACGAGAAGGGCGGCGACTGGGCGCGCGAGTGGCTGGCGGATCCGTTCGCGCAGGACGCGCTGCTCGTCCAGCAGTGCGTCGTCCGGGTGCTCCTGGCGCTGCGCTCGCTGGCCGAGGCGCGGGCCATCGAGTTGACCACGAGCGCCGGCTGAAGGAGAGGCAGCATGCACATCCACGAACGCAAGTCGGAGAAGCGGCGGCTCAACGCCCTGATGCTGAAATCGCCGATGAAGGTCTATCCGGCGTTCGGCGAGCTGGGCCAGAAGGTCTTCGCCGACGGGGCGCTCAGCCGGAAGCACAAGGAGCTGACGGCCCTGGCGGTGGCGGTCTCGCAGAACTGCTTCGACTGAATCGATCATCGGGTCGAGGAGGTCCTCGACCAGGGCGCCACCGACGCGGAGATCGCCGAGACGCTGGACATCGGGCTCCTCATGGGCGGCACGCTGGCGGCCAAGTCCGTCCGCCACGCGTTCTCCGTCCTGGAGCAGCTCAAGGGAGGCAGGACATGAGTGGCAACGGAGATCTCGCGCGCTATCGCGACATCCTGGACAAGAAGGCGTTTGCGCATCTCGCCACGGTCGGGCGGGACGGCACACCCCAGGTCACCCCCGTCTGGGTCGACTTCGACGGCACCCACATCCGCTTCAACACCGCCCGCGGGCGCGTGAAGGACCGCAACCTCCAGCGCAATCCCCGGGTGGCGCTGGCGATCCAGGACCCGGACAATCCCTACCGTTACGTGCAGATTCGCGGGCGCGTCGCGGAGATGACCGAGCGGGGGGCCGATACGCACATCGACACCCTGGCCAAGAAGTACCTGGGGCAGGACAAGTATCCATACCGCCAACCCGGCGAGGCCCGGGTGATGGTGAAGATCCTGCCCGAGCGGGTGCAGGGCATGGGCTGAGAGCGCGCGGGTGCTCGTCCAGCTCGATTCCGTCTCGAAGGCCTACGGCGGACAGACGCTCTTCCGAGATCTGTCCTGGCGCATCACCGGCGGGGAGCGGATCGGGCTGGTCGGCCCCAACGGCGCCGGCAAGACGACGCTCTGTCGGATTCTCGCCGGGCTCGAGGAGCCCGACAGCGGTCGCGTGATCCGCGCGCGGGGGGCCGCGGTCGGCTACCTGCCCCAGGAGGTCGCGGCGAGCGGCCTGGGGTCGGTCCTCGGCGAGGCGCTGAGCGGCTTCGAGGACGTCTGGCGGCTCGAGCGCGAGATGGAGGAGGTCGCGGCCGCGCTGGAGGCGTCGCCCCGCCAGGCGCTGACCGCGCGCTATGGGGACCTCCAGCACCGGTTCGACGCCCTGGGCGGCTACCGCCTGGAGAGCGAAGCCCGCACCATCCTGAGCGGCCTCGGGTTCGGCGCGGCGGATCTCCACCGTCCCCTCGCCGAGCTCTCCGGCGGCTGGCGCATGCGGGCGGCGCTGGCGCGGCTGCTGCTCCTGCGGCCCGCCCTGCTGCTCCTGGACGAGCCCACGAACCATCTGGATCTGGAATCCCTCGCCTGGCTCGAGAACTTCCTGGCCGGGTACGACGGCACCGTCGTCGTCGTCGCCCACGATCGCTACTTCCTCAACCGCATGGTCTCCTCCATCGCCGACCTCGGCCCCGCGGGCCTCACGGTCTACCCGGGCAACTACGACGCCTTTGTCGTCGAGCGCCAGGCGCGGCGCGAGCTCCGGGAGGCCCAGGCTCGGAACCAGGCCAAGCGCGTGGCGGAGATTGAGCGCTTCATCGAGCGCTTCCGCTACCAGGCGACCCGGGCGCGCCAGGTGCAGAGCCGGGTCAAGATGCTCGCGCGCCTGGAGCGGATCGAGATCGAGGATCGGACGCGCCGGATCCGCGTGGTCTTCCCCGAGCCGCCCCGCACGGGGCGCCGGGTGGCCACGCTCTGCGGGATCCACAAGGCCTACGGCGACAACGTCGTGTACGCCGGGATCGACTTCGACATCGAGCGCGGCGACCGGGTGGCGCTGGTGGGCGTCAACGGCGCCGGCAAGTCGACCCTGCTCCGCATCCTGGCCGGTGTGCTGCCGTTCGAGCGGGGCGAGCGGACGCTGGGCGCGCACGTGGCCGTTCATTATTATGCCCAGCATCAAGTCGACGCGCTGAGTCCCGAGCGCACCGTGCTGGAGGAGCTGGAGGCGGTGGCGCCGGAGGCCGCGCACATGCGCCTCCGCGCGCTCCTGGGCGCATTTCTCTTCTCGGGCGACGCGGTGGACAAGAAGGTGAGCGTGCTGTCCGGCGGCGAGAAGGCCCGGCTGGCGCTGGCGAAGATGCTCGTCCGCCCGACGGCGCTCCTGTGCCTGGACGAGCCCACCAACCACCTGGACCTGGCCTCCCGCGAGGTGCTGGAGGACGCGCTGGCGGGCTTCAGCGGCACGATCGTCTTCATCTCGCACGATCGCTATTTCATCAACCGGATGGCGACCAAGATCGTCGAGATCGCCGGCGGGGCGCTTACGACGTACCTCGGGGACTACGACGACTACCTCGCGGCCAAGGCGCGCATGACTACCGAGGCCGCGGAGGGGCGGGGGGCCCTCCGGCCTTCGAAAGGCAACTCGTCCGGAGGGCCCCCCGCCCCTCCGCGCCCTCGGCGCCGCGGGCATCTCAACGCCGAGGCGGCGACGGAGTCCTCGGCGGTCGACGACGGCGACGCCCGCGATAGGACGAAGCATCGGCGGCGCGTCGACCCAGAGGTGCGGGAGCTGCGGAGGCGGCTGGAAGAGGTCGAAAGGCAGATCCACGCGCTGGAGGAACGGCTGCGCCAGCTCGGCGACACGCTCGGCGACCCGAACCTCTACGCCGACGGCGAGCGCGTGCGCGCCGTCGCCCTCGAGCGGAAGAGCGCCGAGGAGCAGGTGGCGTGGCTCATGCGCGAGTGGGAGGCGCTCTCCACGGAGCTGGCGGCGCATGAGTGAGTTCTACGCGCCCACCGATCCTGACGAGCTCAAGCGCGAGCGCGCGCGGGCGCGCGAGCTGCGCCAGAGCCAGTGGTGGAAGCGCCGCCTCGCCACGGGTATCTGCTACTACTGCCGCCGCCAGGTCGGCCCGCGCGCGCTGACCATGGATCACCTGGTGCCGCTCGGCCGGGGCGGGCGCAGCGCACGTGGCAACGTCGTCCCCGCCTGCAAGGACTGCAACACCCGAAAGAAGGCGCTGCTCCCCGTCGAGTGGGCCGAGTACATGAAGTCGCTCGAGCACGTCTCGGAAGACTGACGCTCTCTCCGTATCGAACATTGCACGTTGACGGACCGTTCGCGCGCCGTTTGAATGGCGTCGCTCGCGAGCATGGCGTCGTTCACTCAACACGCGGAGGAGTCCACATGATGCACGGATACAGGCTGTTCGTGGCGCTGATGATCGCTGTTCTCCTCACCCCGTTCCCGGCGCTGGGGGCGCAGCACTCCGGACCCCGCGCAGCGAGCGCCTCTGTCCCCGTCGGCGACAAGGTGAACGTCAACACCGCCGACGTCAAGGACCTGATGACGCTCAGCGGCGTCGGGCGCAAGGTCGCCGAGAAGATCGTCGAGTACCGGCAAGCCCACGGCCCGTTCAAGAAGCCGGAGGAGTTGCGGAAGGTCGAGGGCATCGGTGCCGCGCTCTGGGAACGCAACCGCGACCGCATCATCATCAAGTGAGGCGCGCCCGACTTTTTCTTTGGCTCGCCCGCGGGCTGCGGTAGGATTGAGGGCAAATCGATCGGAGCGTCAACAGCGCTCCTCAAGCGTCCCCGCCGACAATACCGCCGGCGGCTGACGTGGTCGAGCCTGGGGCCGGGAGTCGGCATCCGGTTCGAGGTCAGTGGGACTGGGCCCGCGTGGCGCCCTTGCCGAGATAGGAGGTGATCCAGCCGATGTGTACCCCTGCGGTGATCTGTGAGGTGGATGCCTCCTAGGCAGGTTCCACGCTAGCTCTAGGTGGAGCGCCTGGGAGACCAGGCACCACCGACCCCGACGATCCCGCCCCACCAGCGGGGCGACGCGCAGTCTCGATGGCAGAACGCGTCGCAGCCCTCGTCGGGGTTTTCTTTTCAAAAAAGGCCCGCCGGGGAAGCCCGGCGGGCCGGCGAAGTGGTCCGCGACGTCAGACCTTGCGGACGTTGGACGCTTGCAGCCCCTTGGGTCCCTTGGTCACCTCGAACTCCACCTTGTCGCCCTCACTCAGGCTCTTGAAACCTTGAGCCTGGATGGCGCTGTAGTGGACGAAGACGTCCTCGCCGCCCTCGACCTGGATGAAGCCGTAACCCTTCGCGTCGTTGAACCACTTCACCGTGCCTTGTGCCATACTCCCTTTCCTTTTTTGTGGAGCGGGCCTGGTCGCTCCGGTGATCCCGGCCCCCATGGCCGGGGCGTCCCGATGACTCGGGGACAACAAAAAACGCCGCGGGACCTGGGTCCGCGCGACGTCGTGCTCCTCAGACCTGAGCGACTCCTGCTGCCACTGGCCCGATCCTGCCCACCATGACTCGGGAACTCGGGAAACTTTACAACGGTGAAAAAAACTCTGTCAAGACGGTTGATCGGCGGGTGGGGAACCTTACGTGGTGAGCACCCGGGCCCGTTGGCGGGCCCGGGTGGGAACTGCAGGGGCTAGACCTTCCGGACGTTGGCCGCCTGAAGACCCTTTGGGCCGCGCGTCACCTCGAACTCGACAGTGTCGCCCTCCGCCAGGCTCTTGAAGCCGTTGCCCTGGATGGCACTGTAATGGACGAAGACGTCCTCACCGCCGTCCTGCGTGATGAACCCGTAGCCCTTCGCATCGTTGAACCACTTCACTCGACCTTGTGCCATACCGCTGACCTCTCCCTAGGGGTCTTCAGCCCCTGTGTGCTCCCACCGCGATGGTGGGGTTGCCGCCCACCATCGGGCGGCAAATAAAAACGCCGCGCGAACTGGATCCCGCGCGGCGTGTTTTTCGGTCACTGCTCAGCTCCCGAATAATCCGGTTTGAACCAGAACCAGCGTCAGTCTTACACGGACGGGGCGGCTCGTCAATCGAATTCTATGGGACGGGTGACCGGGCGCGAGCCGTTCTTGGTCCCCAGCCAGCCGGGGATTGCCACCGAGAACCTCCCGGCCGTCCCTCCGGCGACGATCACGTGGATCTCGTCGGGCGACGGGAACTTCGGGACGAGCGCGTCCGGATCGGGCGGCGTCTTGCCGTAGCGCAGGTTCGTCCCTTCGCCGTGGTCTTCCTGGGGGAGCAGCTCGCGGTAGGGCCGGCGGATCGTCTCGTAGAGATGGCGCGCCAGGTCGGCTTTGGTCCAGCCGTCGTCGGCGAAGGTGCGGGCGTGCTCCGGGCCGACCACGAGCAGCGTGTGGGAGTAGAGCGGGTAGTGCTTGCTGTTCCAGAGGCCGGCCATGGACCAGCCCAGCGAGCCGGCCAGCGCGCGCGCGGTACGGCTCGAGTGATCGGAGATGCCGTGCGGTGCCTCGCCGGCAAAGAGCGTCACCGCGCTCGTCCCGGGCCCGAGCCCCCGGTCGACGTGATAGGGCGGCCAGGGGCTCGCCTCCTCGTTTTCGCCGACGCAGTAGGTGTAGCGGCCCGGGTGGCCGAAGGTGGACATCGAGGTCTCGCCGGGCCGGGCGCCGCCGATGTTGATCATGAGCAGGCGCAGCGCACGCCCGATTGTCGCGTTGGCCCGCCAGCCGGGACCGAAGACGCCGAAGCCGCTGTTGACGCCGATACGCGCTCGGATCGGGCCGTTGACGATGATCAGCGGGGCCGAGAAGTGCGTCGAGCTGGCGACGCCGTGCAGGTTGAAGGCGGGATCGCAGGCGCATTCGGCGGCGGCCACGACGATCGGCAGATACTCGGGCCGGCAGCCGGCCATGACGGCGTTGATCGCGACCTTCTCGACCGTGAGCCGTCCGTAATTCGGCGGCATCTCGCCCAGCAGCTCCCGGGGCTGGCGCCGGCTGGCGGCCAGCATCCGCTCGACCCGGGCCCGCGTCGGCGGCACGACGGGCAGGCCGTCGGTGACGCCCTTGTCGAACCACGCCTCGAACTCGTCGGTTGTCACGGCAGCGGCGGCAATGCTATACCTGAGCACCCGTTTTCGGCCAGAGCGTGATCCACCCCGCGCGGGAGACCGACATCATCGTGGGGGGAGGAACTTCGGCTGCGGCTCCTCGCGGGAGACGGCGCCCGCGGGACTTCACGCGTTCGGCATCGGGGCCGTCATCGCCGCCACCTTCGGGCGGATCTTCTTGCGAAACGCCATCAACATCGGCCTGCCTATCCTGGAATCTCCCGAGGCGGCGCGGGAGGTCCGGACCGGCGACCAGGTGACGGTTGATGTCACCACGGGTGCCATCGTGGACGTAACTACCGGTAGAACCTACCGGGCGGCCCCCTTCCCGCCCCTGCTCCAGGCGCTGATCGCCGAGGGCGGGCTGATCCTCTATGTCCGTCGCCGGCTTGGAGTCGAAACTGCCTGAAAAACTTTTCCTTTTCTCGGTAGGACAGCCGGAAAGAACCCGACGGGGATGCCCTAAACGCCCGTCAAACTTGGCATTTTCTCAGACTCTGGCATAGACTGTGCTAGTGTAGGCGCGGGCTCCCAAGGGGGAGCTCGGTCGGTTCTGACAACGCGCACCGCGGACGGAGAGCTGATGCTCTACAACCTGCTGGCCGGGATGTTCTCGAACGATCTCGCCGTCGACCTCGGTACCGCCAACACGCTGGTGTACGTGCGCGGGGAAGGCATCGTCCTCAACGAACCCTCGATCGTCGCCATCCACCAGGCCGATCACTCGGTGCTCGCCGTCGGGCACGAGGCGAAGGCGATGTTGGGGCGCACGCCCGGCAACATCATCGCCATTCGCCCGCTGAAGGACGGCGTCATCGCCGACTTCGACGTCACCGAGAAGATGCTGCACTACTTCATCAACAAGGTGCACCGGCGCCGGACGCTGGTGCGCCCGCGCATCGTCATCGGCGTGCCGTCGGGGATCACGCAGGTGGAAAAGCGCGCGGTCCGCGACTCCGCGATGCAGGCGGGGGCGCGCGAGGTGTACCTCATCGAGGAGCCGATGGCGGCGGCGATCGGCGCCGGGCTGCCCATCCAGGAGCCGGGCGGGAACATGATCGTCGACATCGGTGGCGGGACGACCGAGGTGGCGGTGATCTCGCTGAGCGGTATCGTCTACTCGAAGTCCGTGCGCATCGCCGGTGACGAGATGGACGAGGCGATCGTGCAGTACATCAAGAAGCACTATAACTTGTTGGTGGGCGAGCGGCGGGCCGAGGAGATCAAGATCAACCTGGGCTCGGCCTACCCCATGGGGGGCGAGCGCCGAACGATGGAGGTCAAGGGGCGCGACCTCATCGACGGCATCCCCAAGACGATCGTCATCACCGACGAGGAGATCCGGGAAGCGCTGCGCGAGCCGGTGATGACTATCGTGGAAACGGTGCGCACGTGCCTGGAGCGGACGCCGCCCGAGCTGGCCGCCGACATCGTGGACAAGGGCATCGTGATCACCGGCGGCGGCGCGTTGCTCCGCGGCCTGGATCACCTGTTGCGACAGGAGACGAATCTTCCGGTCACGCCCGGCGACGACCCGCTGTCGTGCGTCGCGCTGGGCACCGGAAAGGTGCTCGATGAGCTCGATCTCTTGAAAAAGGTGGCGATCCCCGCCTAGCGCGGTTGTCGCGTTCTGGAGGTCGCAGGTGTGAAGACTCGCACGCTGGCCCTGCTTGGTTCGGTGATCGTGGTCTGTCTCGTTCTCCTGACCATCCAGACCCGCGGCCACGCCTCCCGGACCGCCGACCTCCTGGCCCTGGTCACCACGCCGGTCCAGAAGGGCCTGGCGGTCGTCCATCGCGGGGCCTTCGGGTTCTGGTCCACTTACGTCGATTGGAAGAACGTGCGCGGCGAGAACCGCCGCCTGCGGGAGGAGATTCAGCGGCTGCGCGTCGAGGCCCTGGCGGTGACGGAGACAGCGGAAGAAAACCGCCGGCTACGCCGCCTGCTCGACCTGCGCGCGCGCCTGCCGCTCGAGACGCTGCCGGGCGAGATCATCGCCCGCGAGTGGGGCGGCTGGGTGCGCTCGCTGACGGTCAACCGCGGCCGCGCCGACGACGTTCGGCGGCTGACCGCCGTCATCTCGCCCGACGGACTGGTGGGACGGGTGGTGGACGTGCGGCCGGGCGCGTCGGTGGTGCAGGTGCTCACCGATCCGGCGTCCACCGTGGGCGCCCACCTGCTGCGCACCCGCGCGCCCGGGATCGTCGAGGGTGAGCCGCGCGGCACCATCCGCTTCAAGTACATGGCGCGCGACGGCGCCGGGCTGCAGGTCGGCGATCTCGTCGTCACGTCAGGGCAGGGCGGCATGTTCCCGCGCGGCATCCCCATCGGCCGGGTGCGCGCCATCGACGACCGCGGCGCGGCCCTCTTCAGTTACGCGCACCTCACACCGGTGGTCGACTTCGCCCGCATCGACGAGGTCCTCCTGGTGACGGGCGACCGCATGCAGGACATGACCGCCTACTTCCCCCGGGGCGGCTAGCTCATGCGGGGGCTCCTGGCGCTGACGGTCTTCGGCGGCGGCATCGCCCATGCCACGCTGGCCCCGGCGCTCCGCATCGCCGACGTCGCGCCCGACATCCCGCTCATCGTCGTCGTGCTGCTCGCGCTGAGGCGCGGACCGGAGTTCGGCTGCGTCGGCGGCTTCGCGGCCGGGCTGCTGCAGGACGCCGCCGGCGGGGGGCTGATCGGCGTCCAGGCGCTCACCAAGGCCCTGGTCGGGTTCGGTATCGGCACGCTGGGGGCGCGACTGCGCGTCACCCAGCCGCTCGTGCAGGTGCCCGGCCTGGTGTTCCTGAGCGTGGCCGAGGGGCTCGTCCGCTTCGCGCTGCTCAAGCTCTTCCACTTTCCGGCGCCGTTCGTCGAGCTGATGTCCTATGTCGTGCTCCCCCAGGCCCTCTACAACGGCTTCCTGGGGGCGGCCCTCGTCCTGGCCCTGGCCTGGACGGAAGCGCGCCAGCGAGACGCCTCGTGAGACGCTTCGGCCTGAGCCAGGGCTGGCGGTCACTCCCCGAGGGCCGCGATGCCGGCAAGAAGCGGGTGACCGCGGTGGCCGCCGCCGTCGTGGTGGCCTTAGTCGTGGTCGTCGGCCAGCTCTGGTACCTGCAGGTGCTCGAGGGCGGATACTTCCTCGATGCCTCGGACAAGAACCGCATCCGCATCCGGCCGGTCGCCGCCCCCCGCGGCATCCTCTTCGACCGCAACGGCGTGCCGCTGGTGGACAACCGGCCGACCTTCACGCTGTCGCTCATCCCCCGCGAGCTGCCCCGCGACGAGCAGGGCCGTGACGCCGTGCTGGGCCGGGTGGCCGCGCTGCTGCGAATTCCGTACGCGGAGCTGGCAGAGTCGGTCGCGCGGGTGTCCCTGGACTCGTTCCTGCCCGTGCGCGTGCGCCGGGGGCTCAGGCTCGAGGACATGGCGAAGGTGGAGGAGTGGAAGCTCGAGCTGCCCGGCGTCATCGTCGAGGTGGAGCCGCAGCGCACGTACCCGTCGAGCCGCTTCGCCGCGCACCTCCTGGGCTACGTCCGGGAGGCCAACGACGAGCAGCTCAAGCAGGGCCGCTACCGGCGCGGGGACATGGTGGGTCAAAGCGGGCTCGAGCGACTGCTCGACGAGTTCCTGCGCGGGCGCGACGGCGGCGAGCGGATCGAGGTCGACGCGATGGGCCGCCCCGTCCGGGTCGTCCAGCAAACCGAGCCCAACCCGGGCGCCCAGGTCGTGACCACCGTGGACCGCCGCATCCAGGAAGCGGCCGAGCAGGCCATGGAGGGGCGAGCCGGCGCCGCCGTCGTCATGGATCCGCGGAGCGGGGACGTGCTGGCCATGGTCTCCACGCCCGCGTTCGAGATCGACCGGTTCACGGGTACGATCGATCGAGCCGCCTGGCTCAAGGTGGTCCAGCACCCCGAGCATCCGCTGCTGAACCGTACCATCCAGAGCCAGTACGCGCCCGGCTCCGTCTTCAAGCTCGTGGTCACCGCGGCCGGGCTACAGGAAGGGACGCTGACGCCGCTCGACCGCGTGCAGTGCTCGGGCGAGTTCCAGCTCGGCAACCGGACGTTCAAGGACTGGAAGGTGGACGGCCACGGCACCGTCGACCTCCGCCGGGCGATCGCCCACTCCTGCAACATCTTCTTCTACCAGGCCGGGCTCAAGGTGGGCGGCACCGCCATGGCCAAGTACGCGCGCGCGTTCGGCTTCGGGCAGGCGACCGGCATCGATCTCGCCGGCGAGAAGTTCGGGCTCGTTCCCCAGGCCCGGTCCAAGCGCGGGCGCGACCAGTGGCAGGCGGGCGACGTCGTGAACCTCTCGATCGGGCAGGGGCCGGTCCTGGTCACGCCGCTCCAGGTGGCGAAGTTCATGGCCGCCATCGCCAACGGCGGCGTACTGTGGAAGCCGCGCCTGGTGCAGCGTATCGAGCGGCGGGAGCGCGGGATCGTCTGGAGCGATCCGGGCAGGGTGACCGGACACGTCGAGCTCTCGCCGCTGGTCTGGGCCTACCTGCGCCAGAGCCTGCTGGCGGTCGTGAACGAGGGCACCGGAGTCGAGGCGCGGATTCCCGGCCTCGACATCGCGGGCAAGACCGGCACGGCTCAGATGATCGCCAACTCTAGGGCGGACCGAGGCCAGGACCACGCGTGGTTCGCGGCCTTCGCGCCGGTCCGGGACCCCGAGGTCGTGGTGGTCGTGCTCGTGGAGCGCGGCGGCCGGGGCGGACAGGTGGCGGCGCCGGTCGTGCGCAAGATCCTCAACGCGATCTTCTTCGAGAAAGTCGCCGCCGTGGAAATCGCCGGATGATCGGGGTCGTGCGAGCCGCAGGGCGGCCAGGGGCTGGGGCCCCTGCGCCCGAGGCGAGCCGGGGATGGGTCGTGCGAGCCGCAGGGCGGCCAGGGGCTGGGGTGCCTGCGCCCGAGGCGAGCGAACCTAGAGAATCCCGCCCGTCCGAGGCGAGCCAATGATCGGAGAGGCGGGCCTGTGATCGTCGGCATCGATCGCCGGCTGCTCCAGAACGTCGACTGGCCGCTCCTGGGCGTCGCGCTCGGGCTGATCGCGCTGAGCCTGACCACGCTGACGAGCCTCAACGTCGGACGCGCCGGAAGCGGGCTCGTGCTCCGGCAGCTCGCCTGGGTCGGCCTGGGGGCCCTGGCCCTCGTCGTCGTCGCCAGCCTGGATTACCGCAGGCTCGTGCGGATGGGGCCGGCCCTCTACGTCCTGGGGCTGGGCGCCCTGGGCGCCGTGTTGCTCCTGGGACGTACCGTGTCGGGCGCGCGCCGCTGGATCATCGTCGGCCCGCTCTCCATGCAGCCGTCCGAGATCTTCAAGCTCTGCTTCCTGTTGATGCTCGTGTGGCTGCTCACGGCGCGCTGGGCTCAACCGATCACCCTGATCATCGTCTCACTGCTGCTTCCGATCGTCGCCGTGCCGTTCGTGCTGATCGTCAGACAGCCCGACCTGGGCACGGCGCTGCTGCTCTGGCCCCTGCTGATCGCCCTGCTCGTCGGCGCCGGGGTGCGATTGCGGCTGCTCGGAGGCCTGGCGCTCGCCGGGTTCGCCGCGCTGCCCGTAGCCTGGCTGGCGCTGAAGGACTATCAGCGGGAACGAATCATGGTGTACCTGGATCCGTTCCGCGATCCCCTGGGGAGCGCGTACAACGTGATCCAGGCCAAGATCGCCATCGGGTCGGGTCAGCTCCTCGGGAAGGGCATCGCCGGCGCCACGCAGAGCCGGCTGGCCTTCCTGCCGGAGCGCCACACGGACTTCATTTTCGCCGTATTCGCCGAGATGTGGGGGTTCGTCGGGTGTCTCGTGCTGCTGCTGGGCTATGCGTTGCTCCTCTTGCGGGGCTTCGACATCGCTGCGGCGGCGCGCGACTCCGTCGGACGACTCGTCGCGCTGGGCGCGACGAGCCTGCTGGCGGCCCAGATTCTCATCAACGTGGGGATGGTAACCGGCCTCCTGCCTGTCGTCGGGATCCCGCTGCCCTTTATGAGTTACGGCGGGTCCTCGATGCTCGTCTCCATGATGGCCCTCGGGCTTCTCCTCTCGGTCCGGATGCGGCAGTTCCAATGAGGCATGGCGCGCGGTCGACGAGATCCGCGATCCGCCGTGCCGGCGAGGTGCTGCCGTGGACAAGCGTATTCTGGTCAACGCCGGGTTCACCGAGACTCGCGTGGCGGTGCTGGAGGGAGCCCTCCTCACCGAGCTCTATCTCGAGCGGCACGCGCGCCGCTCGATCGTCGGGAGCGTTTATAAGGGTGTCGTGACGAACGTCCTGCCGGGCATGCAGGCGGCGTTCGTCGACATCGGCCTCCCCAAGGACGCCTTCCTCTACGCCGGCGACTACACGGCCAACCTCGGCGACTACGCCCGCGAGATGCTGGGCGGCAGCGAGGAGGACGCCGACGTCGCCGACGTCGACCTCGACGAGGTCGAGCCCAAGCGCGAGGCGCGGGCCCCCATCGAAGAGGTGTTGCGGAAGGGGCAGGAAGTCCTGGTCCAGGTCGCCAAGGAATCGCTGGGCACCAAGGGCGCTCGGGTCACGGCGTTCGCCTCGCTGCCCGGCCGGTATCTCGTGTACATGCCGCACGCGCGGCATATCGGCGTGTCGCGCCGCATTCGCGACGAGCACGAGCGCGACCGGCTGCGCGCGCTCCTGCGCAGCCTGAACCCTCCCCCGGGCGGGTTCATCGTCCGCACCAACGCGGCAGGGCGGGGCGAGGCGGAATTCGCCGCCGACGTGGAGTTCCTGGGCCGCCTCTGGTCGCAGATCCAGACGCGCTACGAGCAAGCGACGGCCCCGGCGGTCCTGCACGAGGAGATGGACCTGACCTTTCGCGTGGTGCGCGACCTGATGTCGCCCGACGTCGACCAGTTCCTGGTCGACAGCCGCGAGGTCTACGACAAGTGCCAGGGCGACGTCCAGGCGCTGGTGCCGGCCCTGGCCGAGCGCGTGAAACTGCACGAGGGGCGGGTGCCGCTCTTCGAGGCGTTCGGGGTCGAAAAGGAGATCGAAAAGGCGCTGCGCCGCCGCGTGTGGCTCAAGTCCGGCGGCTACATCGTCATCGACCACACCGAGGCGCTGGTGTCGATCGACGTCAACACCGGCAAGTACGTCGGTAAGCGCGACTTCGAGCAGACCGTGCTGAAGATCAACCTGGAAGCGGTCGGCGAGACCGTCCGCCAGATCCGCCTGCGCGACCTCGGCGGCCTGATCATCATCGACTTCATCGACATGGAGGTGCCCGAGCACCGCGAGCAGGTGTACCGCGCGCTCACGCGGGCGCTGGCCGAGGACAAGGCGCGGACCAACGTGCTGGAGATCTCCGAGCTGGGCCTGGTGGAGATGACGCGCAAGCGCGTGCGCCAGGACCTCCGGTCGCTGCTCACCGTGCCGTGCCCGGCCTGCAAGGGGGCCGGCGTGACCAAGTCCGACGCCACGCTGGCCGCCGAGATCTTCCGGGCGATGCCGGCCAAGGTCGCCGAGTCGGGGGCGCGCGAGATCGTGGTGCGCGTCCACCCCGAGCTGGCTGCCTACCTCGAAGGCGACGCCCGCGACGCCCTCCAGCGGGTAGCCCGGGCACTCGACGTGAAGGTCACGATCCAGCCGGCCACCGGCCGCGCCAGCCGCGAAGAGTACGAGATCCACGTGCGCTGAGCGGTGTACGGGAGCGAGGCGGGGGCCACTCCAAGACCACGCTATCCACGATGCGTTGCCCACGCGCCTCCTACGCGGCCGCTCCCTCGACCCCCAGAAGCTACGGGTCTTGGAATGGCCCCCGCCTCACTCCCATACGACGTTCGCACACGTGGATCGGGAGCGCATCGCGGGGGGCGGCCATGGCGGCCGGGGCCGTGGTAGCATCCGGCCAGCATGGCCCGGGAGCTGCCACTGCTGCCGACGACGGTGGTCGGGTCGCACGCCCTGCCCTCGTGGCTCTATCTCGTCCGCGAGGCCACGGACGCCAACCGGCTCGGCCCGACCGACATCCAGGAAGCCTATGACGACGCCGTCCGGATCGCTATCCGCGATCAGATCGAGGCGGGCGTGGACGTCATCTCCGACGGCGAGATGCGTCGCGTCACCTTCATCCGCGGTTTCTACAGCCGCCTGACCGGCCTCGAGCCTCTCGCCGTTCCGCGCCGCCTGGGCCCGGCCAACTACGACTCTCACTGCCCGTACCAGGTTGTGGGGCGCATCGAGGCGCCGGCAGGCCTGGGAATCGTCGACGAGTTCCGGTTCGCGTGCGCCCACGCCGACCGCCCCCTGCGCGTGGCGGTGCCGGGGCCCCTGACGCTGCTGATGCCGCTCAGGCGCGGTGGACCCTACGCGTCCGAGGAGACGCTGGTGGCCGATCTCGTCGCCATCGTCCGCCGCGAGGTCCGGAGTCTGGTCGAGGCCGGCTGCGACTTTATCCAGATCGACGAGCCGAACTACGTGATGAGCGCCGGCAAGCACCGCATCGTCAGGGCCGGGCCCGGCCCCATGCTGGAGGCGTTGCGGGAGGTGGTGCAGGGCGTGTCGGCCAAGCTCGCCCTCCACGTGTGCTTCGGCAACGCCCACAACAACTCCTTCGCGACCCCCCGGCACTACAGCACGCTCTACCCGCAGATCGTCGACGCCCCCGTGCAGCAGTTCGTCTTCGAGTACGCCAACCGTGAGATGGCGGAGATCGAGCTGTGGAGCGTGCACCCGACGGACAAGGAGGTCGCCGTGGGGGTCGTCGACGTGAAGGCCTTTCGCATCGAGTCGCCCGAGGAGGTCGCCGCCCGCGCCCGCCTGGCGCTCAAGCACGTCCCGGCCGAGCGGTTGTGGCTGGCCCCCGACTGCGGGCTCTGGGAGACGCCGCGATGGGTGGCCGTCTCCAAGCTGCGTTCGATGGTGGAAGCCGCCCGCCTGCTGCGCCGCGAGCTCAGCGGCAAGCCCTGAACACGTGAGCTCCCCGCCCTCCCGGCTGTCGAGAGGCAGGATCCTCGGCGAACTCCGCGCCGCCGCCAAGAAGGGCGACCGCGCCGCGCTGACGCTGGCCGTCGACCAGATGCGGACGCTGGCCCTCTCCCCGCGCTACTGGGAGAAGTACCTCATCCTCCTGCGCAGCCCGCTGGCCCGCCTGGTCGACCTGCTGGTGATCAAGCAGGGCGACCGTATCGCCCACCAGAAGGGCTGGAAGAAGCTCGGAGGGGGGCGTCGCCCCCCGTCCTCGTCGGAGGGGGCCTCGGCGGCCCCCTCCGAGGCCTCCCCCAGGAAGGGGTTGCGCCGGCGGAGCCGGCGCTCGAAGGGGCGGCCGCGCCGGCCCCGCGCCGCCAACTCCGCCGCCGAGCAGCAGCTGCTCTTCGAGCTCTGAGCCGGCGCCGACGGGAGCTTGACCGGGCCGGGCTCGGGGCCCCATAATACCCCCATAGGGTATATGGGCGAGGGGGCCGGGCGGGGGTGACATGATCGACGAGACGACGAAGAGCAAGGCGCGGGGACGGCTGCGGCGTATCGAGGGCCAGGTGCAGGGGCTGCAGCGGATGATCGCCGGCGAGGCGTACTGCGTGGACATCCTGCTGCAGATCTCGGCGGTGCAGGGGGCCCTCGAGCAGGTCCAGAAGCTGCTGCTGGGGCGGCACATCGAATCGTGCGTCGCCGACGCGTTCCGGTCCGGGTCGAAGGGCGAGCGGCAGCGCAAGATGGACGAGCTGCTGGACGTCTTCTCCCGGTTCGGAGTGAAGTGAGGCCGGGCATGGAGCGCATGACGTTCCCGGTGCGCGGCATGCATTGCGCCGCGTGCGTCGGCAAGGTCGAAGGCGCGCTGGCGTCGGTCCCCGGGGTGAGCGAGGCCGCCGTCAACCTCGCCACCGAGCGGGCCACCGTCGCCTTCGACCCGGCCCAGGCTGACGTCGCCGCGCTGCAGCGCGCCGTGGAGGCTGCCGGCTACGAGCTGGTGGAGCCGACCGCGGCGACCATGGGCGGGGTGGATGACGAGCGGCGCGCCCGCGAAGGCGAGCAGCGCGCGTTGCGCACCAAGTTCATCGTGGGCGCGGTACTGTCCCTGCCCGTTCTCATCGGCGGCATGGCCGACGTCTTTCCGTGGGCGCCGGCGTGGCTGCGGAACCCGTGGCTGCTGCTGGCCCTGTCGACGCCGGTGCAGTTCTGGGTCGGCGCCCAGTTCCACCGCGGCTTCCTGCACGATCTCCGCTACCGGAGCGCCAGCATGTCCACGCTGGTGTCGATCGGCACCAACGCGGCGTACTTCTTCAGCGTGGCCGTCACGCTGTGGCCCCACACGTTCATGGACGTGGGGGGGATGACGTACTACGAGACCGGGGCCGTCGTCATCACGCTGATCGTGCTCGGCCGCTGGCTGGAGGCGCGGGCGCGCGGGCGCACGTCGGAGGCCATCCGGCGCCTCATGGGCCTGGCCCCCCGGACGGCGCGGGTCATCCGCGACGGCCAGGACGTGGACGTCCCCATCGAGCAGGTGCTGGTCGGCGATCTGATCCGCATCCGGCCCGGCGAGCGCATCCCGGTGGACGGCGTCATCGTGGAGGGCGCCTCGACCGTGGACGAGTCCATGCTGACCGGGGAGAGCCTGCCCGTGGAGAAGCGGCCGCCGGCGAAGGTCGCGGCCGGAACCGTCAACCGCACGGGGAGCTTCGTGTTCCGCGCGACGGCCGTCGGCCGCGAGACGACGCTGGCCCGCATCATCCACCTGGTTCAGGAGGCTCAGGGCTCGCGGGCGCCGATCCAGCGGCTGGCCGATCGCGTGGCCGCCGTCTTCGTGCCCGTCGTCCTCGTCGTCGCCGCGCTCACCTTCTCGGCCTGGTTCTTCTTCGGGCCCGAGCCGCGCCTGCTGATGGCGCTCACCACCGCCGTCGCCGTCCTCGTCATCGCCTGTCCGTGCGCGATGGGGCTGGCCACGCCGACGGCGATCATGGTCGGCACCGGCAAGGGCGCCGAGCACGGCGTGCTCATCAAGAGCGCCGCCGCGCTCGAGCTGCTGCACCGGGTCGACACCATGGTCTTCGACAAGACGGGCACCCTCACGGGGGGCCGACCCGAGGTGACCGACGTCGTCCCCGTCCCCGGCGGGAGCGAGGACGAGGCGCTGGCGCTGGCCGCCGCCGCCGAGCAAGGCTCCGAGCATCCGCTGGGCGAGGCGATCGTGCGGCGGGCGAAGGAACGCGGGGTCGCCCTGCCGCCGATCATCGAGTTCGACACGGTGCCGGGCCAGGGGGTCGACGCCCTGGCCCCCGACGGGCGCGTGCTCCTCGGCAACCGGGGGCTGATGGACGCGCGCGGGATCGACGTGACGCCGCTGGCCGCGCGGGCGGCCGCGCTCCAGGCCGGGGGCAAGACGGTCATGTACCTGGCGTTTGCCGGGCGCCTGGAGGCGCTCATCGCCGCGGCCGATGTCCTCAAGCCCGAGGCGGCCGCCACGGTGGCCCGGCTCAAGGCCCTCGGCGTCGGCGTGGTGATGCTCACGGGCGACAACCGGGGGACGGCGGAAGCGATCGCCCGCCAGGCGGGCATTAATCGCGTGCTGGCCGAGGTGCTGCCGGAGGACAAGGCGGGCGAGGTGAAGAGGCTGCGCCAGGAGGGCCACCTGGTGGCGATGGTGGGCGACGGCATCAACGACGCGCCGGCGCTGGCCCAGGCCGACGTCGGTATCGCGATGGGCTCGGGCACCGACGTCGCCATCGAGGCCGCGGACGTGACGCTGATGCGCGGTAATCTGGCAGGCGTGGTGGCGGCGGTGCAGCTCTCGCGGCGGACGATCCGCATCATCAGGGAGAATCTCGTCTGGGCGTTCGGCTACAACGTGATCCTGATCCCGGTCGCGGCGGGCGTGCTCTACCCGCTCGGGGGCGTGCTGCTGTCGCCCATCCTCGCCGGCGCAGCGATGGCATTTTCCTCGGTCTCCGTCGTCACCAACAGCCTGAGGCTCAAGCGCTGGCGACCGGCCAGCTGAGGAGGAGTCGCATGGCCGTCGATCCCGTCTGCAAGATGACCGTCGAGCCCCCCAAGGCGGCGGCGCAGTCCACGTACCAGGGGCAGACCTATTACTTCTGCGCCGTGGGCTGCAAGCAGAAGTTCGATCGCGAGCCCGAGAAGTATCTCGGCAAGAAGTGACCGCGCCCGGGCTCGACCCGCGGGTGCTCCGGGCGCGCGACCGCTACCAGCGCGTCATGGAGGGGTGGACCGACAACACCCACGACGACGCCCTGACCCACACCGTGCGGCTGCGCGACGACGATCGCGCCATCGAGCTGGCGGCGATCGCCGCGCCCTCGCCGGCGTATGAGATCCGCGCGGCGCGCTGCCGTGTGCTCGGCGGCCCGGTCGCGCCCGAGGTCGAGCGCGGCGTCGAGACGCTGGCCGGCGCCCGGATGGTCGCGGGGTTCGCGCGACGCGTGGCGGAGGCGACGGGGTCGGGCGACGGCGCCGCGCTGGTCGTGGACGCCGCCATCGAGATCGCGCGGCTGGCGCGCCAGGTGACGAAGGTGCCGCGGGAGCGCGCCGAGCGGGCGGCCGGCGGCAGCGCCTGGGAATGCTGGCAGCTCGACACGACCGGGTGGATCGACCTGCCCGACTCGTGCTTCACGTACAGCAGCGCGGGCCGGGCGCTGGTCGCCACGCGGACGGTGGCAACGCCGATGGGGCCCGATCTCTACAGCCCCCGTCCCGGCCAGCGCCGCGTCTTCGTGCGCCACAAGCTGGCGCGGCTCGAGCGGGGCCGGGGACGGCTCGGCCTCTTCCACTCCATGCACGACAACGTCCACGGCTTCGAGATCACCTGTGAGGTCGATCTGGCCACCGGCGTGATCGTCCGGGCCGAGCATGTCACGCCGAAGCTCCCCTACATGGGGATCTGCTCCGAGCCTCAGAGCAAGATCCGCTCCCTGATCGGCGAGACCGTGGACGAGGGCTTGCGCAAGCGGATCGGCATCCTCCTCGGCGGCCCCCCGGGCTGCGCGCAGCTCTACGACCTGACGGCCGACCTCCTGAAGCTACTCGCGGCCTAGTGCCGTTCCAACTATTCGCGCCTAGGAAGGCACCGTGTACGTCGTTCGTGGACAGATTTAGTATCAACAAGTTGGAACGGCACTAGGGTCGCGTCGAGACTGCAATGGCGGAGATATCGGCGCTGCGTCAGGCCCTCGTCGACAAGGTCAAAGCGGACGGCCACATCCGCTCGCCCCGGATCGAGCGGGCGTTTCGTGAGGTGCCGCGTGATCTGTTCCTGCCGGGCGTGGCGGTAGAAGAGGTCTACCGCGACCGGTACATCATCACGAAGACGGTGGCGGGTGAGGCGGTCAGCTCCTCGTCACAGCCGCAAATCATGGCGGTGATGCTCGAGCAGCTCGGCCTGGAGCCCGGCCATCGCGTCCTGGAGATCGGCGCCGGTACCGGCTACAACGCTGCTCTCATCGCTCATATCGTGGGAGAGACCGGAGACGTCACCACCGTCGACATCGACCAGGACATCGTCGACGAGGCCCGCACGCACCTGGCGGCGGCCGGATTCGACCGCGTGCGAGTGATCTGTAGGGATGGAGGCTTCGGCTACTCGGAGGCCGCGCCCTACGACCGCATCATTCTGACGGTAGGTGCCGGGGACGTGGCCCCCGCTTGGCGCGAGCAATTGAAGCGGGGCGGACGCCTGGTCCTGCCTTTGATGGTGGGAGGGGCTCAGAAATCGGTGGCGTTCGAACCCGGAGACCGCCACTTGGTCAGTGTTTCGGTAAAGGAATGTCTGTTCATTCCGCTCCGCGGCGCCTTCGCTCCTGCGGTGACGCGCCTACCGCTCGGGCCTGCGTCCGGCCTGAGTCTCTGGGTGAGGGACCCCGGACAGGTCAACACCGAGGCGGCCTACGCGCTGCTGACCGGACCGCCCCGGGACACGCCGGCGGCGGTGCGATTGACGCCCCCTGAGGTCTACGGCGGGTTGATCCCCTGGATGGCGCTCCACGAACCAGGTGTCTTCTGTTGGTTCGAGGCCGAGGGACCGAGCGCGGACGGGAGCGCCGTGCCCTATCTCTTCGCGCTGGCTGGGAAGTACTGCAGCTCGGCAGGACTGTTCGAGGAGCATGGGGCCTGCTTTCTGATGCGCCCGCCATGCGACGCGTCTCCGGCCGAACAGGCGGCGAATCCACCTGCGTTCGACCTCTTCGTGCGCGGGTTCGGTGATGACGAGGCGCTGGTGCGTCGGCTGCTCGATGAAGTCCAGGCCTGGAACGCCGCCGGCCGTCCGGGTACCGAAGGGTTGCGGATCCGGGCCTATCCGACCGACGTCGACTACCACGCCGCCGCCGGCGAGATCGTCGTCCCTAACCGCTGGACCTGCCTCGTCCTGGACTGGTCCGGCGACGCCCCGCCGGCCTGAGGCTACTCGCCGCCGAGCGCCCTCGTCAGGTACGAATCCAGGAGCAGATCGGAGGTGAAGTCGGGCAGGCCCACGCTCGCGGGCGAGCGCCCTCGGAAGGCCGCCCGCGGCGCCACGCCGACGAGCTCGCTGCCGCGGACGCCGATTCCTCGCCGCCCGGCCTCTTCCTTCACCCGGTCGAACGCGGCCGGGATCGGCGTCGTACGGTAGTCGAGGAGGTTCATCGAGACCTGGGCGATCCCGCGGCTGACCAGCAAGAGCCCCATCGCCTGGACCCCCGCCAGCCCGCCACTCGATTCGCGGACGGCGCGGGCGATGGCGCGGGCGGCCTCGAGATCGCCCCCGTCGAGCCACACGTTGAACGCGACGAGGATGTCGCGCGCGCCGACCAGCACCGCGCCCGCCCGCGGATCGAAGCGCCCGGGCCCGTCGTCGGGTGGATCGGCGCCGCGCAAACGTTCGGCCAGCCCCTCGTAGCCTCCGCGCCGGGCGTCGGGCAGCCGCCGCCGTCCCGGTCCGGTGGCGGCCCGCCCGTAGTAGTAGACGGGCAGATGGTGACGGGCGGCGAGCGTCCGGCCGACCCGGCGCGCGACCTCGACGGTCTCGGCCATCGACAGCTCAGCCAGCGGGACGAAGGGCAGCACGTCGAGCGCGCCGATACGGGGATGGATGCCGTGGTGCGTGCGGAGGTCGATCGCCTCCAGCACGCGGTCGGCGAGCGCGAGCGCGGCGGCTTCCACGGCCGCCGGCGGGCCCAGGAACGAGAAGACCGAGCGGTGATGATCGGGGTCGGCGTGGACGTTCATCAGCGTCACGCCGGGCTGCCCGCCCAGCGTCGCGGCGAGGCGCTCGATCAGGGCGCGGTCGCGTCCCTCGCTGACGTTGGGGACGCACTCGATGAGCGGCCGGGGCACGTCGGGTATACTACGGGTCACCGCGATGAATTGCCTACCGGTTGGCAAGCTCCGCGCCCAGGCGCTCCAGGCGATCTTCGACAAGCACCCGGTGAAGGACCCCCGGGTCGTCGTGGGCCCGCGCGTGGGCGAGGACGCCGCCGTGATCGACGTGGGCGACCGCTACCTGGTGGCCACCACCGACCCCATCACCTTCGCCGCCGATGACGTCGCCTGGTACGCGCTGCAAGTCAACGCCAACGACGTCGCGGTCCGCGGCGCCCGGCCCCGGTGGTTCCTGGCGACGCTCCTGCTGCCCGAAGGCCGCACGACCGAGGAGTCGGCGACGGCGCTGCTCGACCAGCTCGCCGAGGCCTGCCAGGAGCTCGACGTCGCCCTGGTCGGGGGCCACACCGAGATCACCCACGGCCTGGACCGCCCGATCGTCGCCGGCACCATGCTCGGCGAGGTGGCCAAGGACAAGCTCGTGACCACGGGCGGGGCGCAGGTGGGTGACGCCGTCGTCATGACCAAGGGCGTGCCGCTGGAGGGCGCCGCCATCATCGCGCGCGAGCGCGAGGCCGAGCTGCTCGCGCGCGGGGTCCGCGTGTCCACCATCAAGAAGGCCAAGGCGTTTCTGAAATCGCCGGGGCTCAGCGTCCTGCCCGAGGCCGAGATCGCCTGCGAGCTGGCCACGGTCCACGCCATGCACGACCCGACGGAGGGGGGCATCGCCACCGCGCTCTGGGAGCTGGCCCAGGCGGCGGGGGTGGGCCTCCGCATCGATCGCGAGCGCATCGTCGTGCTGCCCGAGGGTGCGGAGCTGTGCCGCGCCTGCGGACTCGATCCGCTGGGCACGATCGCTTCCGGCGCCCTGCTGATGACGCTGGGGCCCGCGGATGCGTCCATCGTCATCCACGCCCTCGCCCGCGAGGGGATCGACAGCCACTACATCGGCCAGGTCGTCCCGCGGGACCGCGGCGTCGTGCTGGTGGACGGAACCGGGGAACGGCCGCTGCCGGTTTTTCCCCAGGACGAGATCTCCAAGCTCTTCTCGGGAGGCTAGCCCGGTGCCCCAGATCGGATATTCGTACCGCCCGGTGGCGCTCGGCCACGACGGCATGGTGGCCTCGGCCCACCCGCTGGCGACGCTCGCCGGCGTCGAGGTGCTCAAGGCCGGCGGCACCGCGGCCGACGCCGCCGTCGCCACGAACGCCGTGCTGGCGGTGACGCAGCCGAACAACTGTGGTGTGGGCGGCGACATCTTCTGCCTCTACTACGAGGCGGCGACGCGGCGCGTGCACTTCCTCAACGGCGCCGGCCGGTCGGGCTCGCGGGCGGGGCTCCCGGAGCTGCGCCGGCGGGGGATGGATCGGCTGCCCACGCTCGGCCCGGCCACGGTGAGCGTGCCGGGCTGCGTACGCGGCTGGGTCATGCTGCTCGAGCGCTTCGGCACGCGCCCGCTCGGCGAGCTGCTGGGGCCGGCCATCCATTACGCCGAGCGCGGCTTCCCCCTCACCTCCATCGTGAGTCAGGCGATCGCCGAGCTGGCCCCCCAGAATCCGGACCCGGAGTGGCGGCGGATCTTCTGCCCCGGCGACCGGGCGCCGGACCTCGGTGCGCTGTTCGTCCAGCCCGATCTGGCGCGCACGCTCCGCGACCTCGGGGCCGAGGGTCCCGACCTCTTCTATCGGGGACGAGTCGCCGAGGCGATCGCCCGGCGGCTCGAGCGGGACGGCTTTCTGACGGCCGCTGACCTGGCGGCTCACACCGGCGAGTGGGGCGAGCCGATCGCGACGACGTATCGCGGCCAGACGATCTACCAGACGCCGCCGCCGACCCAGGGCCTGGCCGCCCTGCTGGCCTTCAACCTGCTGGAGGGCTTCCCGCTCGCGCGCCACCGCGTCCACTCGGTCGAGCACCTGCACCTGCTCATCGAGGTCATCAAGCTCGCCTACGCCGACCGTGACCGCTGGATCGGTGACCCCGAGCACGCGCGGGTGCCGGTTGGATCGCTCCTCGACAAGGAGTACGCGGCGCTGCGCCGCCGGGAGTTCGATCCGAAGAAGGCCGGATCATACGCGCCGGGCGAGCCCGAGGGCGATACCACCGGCTTCCTCGTGGCCGACGGGCGCGGCAACGTGATCAGCGTCATCCAGAGCCTCTTCAACGCCTTCGGTTCGGGCGTGGTGGCGCCGGGCACGGGCGTCGTTCTCCAAAATCGTGGCCGGCACTTCAGTGTGGAGCCCGCGCATCCGAGCGTCTTCGCTCCCCGCAAGCGACCCTTCCACACGCTGATCGCCTCCATCGTCACCTGCGACGAGCGCCCCCGGCTGGGCTTCGCCACCATGGGTGGCAACGGGCAGGCCATGTTCCACGTCCAGGTGCTGACCAACGTCCTCGACTACGGCATGGACATCCAGGAGGCGATCGAGCGGCCACGGTTCCTGATCGGCGCGTTCCTGCCGGGCGAGCCCGCCGACACCATCAACCTCGAGAGCCGGGTGCCGCCGCGCGTATTCGCCGGGCTCGCTCGCAAGGGCCACCACGTCAAGCCGGCGCCGGCGCTCTTCTACAAAGTGGGCCACGCCCACGGCATCCTCGTGCGCGACGGGACCTTGATGGGCGGGGCCGACCCGCGCGGCGACGGCGTCGCGCTCGGCTTCTAGCGCCCCATGCGCGGGTGGCGGAGGCTGCCGGTCCTGATCGCCCTGGCCCTGCTCGCGCTGTCCGGCGAGACCGTCGCCGCCGAGTGGGGGACGATCAACCCCGGCCAGAGCACCATGGACACGGTGCGCGCGCAGTACGGCGGACCCACGCGGACGACCGCGCAGAAGGTCGACGGCTACGACACCGCGCAGTGGGCGTACGAAGGCCCCCAGGCGCCGGCGGGCATCCGGCGGCTCGTCGTGGATTTCGGGCTCCTGACGCCCGCCGGCTATCGACCCGCACTCGTCCGCTCGCTCACGCTCGAGCCGAAACCGGGCGTCTTCACCCGCCCCACGGTGCTGGAGGGCTGGGGCGAGCCCACACGCGTGTCGGCGGCCGGGCAGCCCAAGTCCTTTTTCTACGAGAGCGGGCTGATCGTGTCCTTCGACCAGGAGGGGTGGCAGGTGCAGTCGATGCTCTTCACGCCGCCCCAGCCGCCGGCGAAGGGCGAAGGCGCGCCGCGGCGCTGAACAGCCCGCGCGTCGGGATCTCCACCCAGTCGGGGCGGTGGTTGGCCTCGTACACGATCTCGTAGGCGGCCTTTTCCAGCTCGAAGACCGCCACCGCGCGCGCGAAGGCCTCGTCCCTCTCCGGGGTGAACGGAGCGCCGCGGGCGCCGGCGCGGTAGGCGGCCCGGAGCGCGCGCGCCGCCTCCGCCTGCCACGCCCTCACCCACGCTTCCAGCCCGGCCGGGCGTGACGCCTGGGCGGCGTAATCGATGGAGCGCAGCAAGCCGGCGACATCGCGCAGGGGCGTGTGCTTCCGCCGGCGCTCGGCCAGCGGGCGGATCGGCTCGCCCTCGAAGTCGATGATCGCGAAGTCGCCGTCGCGGTAGAGCGTCTGGCCCAGGTGGAGATCGCCGTGGTGGCGGATCTTCTGGCTGCCCCGCAGGCCGTCGAGGGCGTCCCGCACGTCGAGGTCTGCGACGAGGCCCTCGCGGCCGAGGGCGGCGCGCGCGGCCTCCAGCCGGGCGCCGACGTCCCGGCTCCAGGCGGCGAGATCGCCGGGCGCGATGGGCTCGGGCGCGAAATCGGCATCGTGCGGGTCCGACGCCAGCGCCCGGTGGAGCCCGGCCGTCACCGCGCCGAGCCGGTCGAGCGCCCCCAGCGACGCGCCGGCGAGTGCCCGTACCTGCGCCGCGTCGGGCGGGCCGGACGCGCGGCGCGCGCGATCGTAAAAGTCTCCCAGCGCCGCCAGCATCCACTGCCATCCGTCGCGGGCGCCGGCCACCAGTTCCTGGGCGACGGCGAGGGTCGTCGTGGCGCCGTCGCGCCGGTAGTCGAGCTGGCCGAAGAGCCGGGGCGTCTGGGCGAAGCGCGCGCGCTCGGTGAGAAACCGCGTCATCTCCGCCTCCGGGTTGATCCCCTCGGCGAGACGCCGGAAGTGCTTCACGATGACTGCGTCCCCGAAGACGACGGACGTGTTGCTCTGCTCACCGCCCAGGCGGCGCACCGGGAGGTCCGGCGCCAGGCCGCGAGGGAAGGCGGACGTCGGGCCTCCGCGGACCTCACCCCACTGGCCGGTGCGGGAGGCGCCGCGGGCGATGAGGTCGAGGAGCGCGAGACAGAAGCGCGGGTCGTCGAGCGCGTCGGCGACGTCGCCACCCGCCGAGGGGGCGCCGAGGGGGACCGCGTAGCGGTCGGTCCCGCCGTCGTCGAGCGTCACGTGGGCGATGGCGATCACCGCTCCGGCCAGCGGTACCGCGTCCTCGATCACGATCGCCTCGATCCGGCGCGTCTTGGCGGCGAACCAGCGCTGGCGGGCCAGCCAGGCGGCCAGGACGTCAGATGGCGGTATCTTCGATGCCATAGCGGAGCGGGCGGCGCTCGCGGCGCTCCAGCCGGAACCAGTAGAAGCCGTGCGGCGCCAGCGAGAGGAAGTAGGGCTGCTCGCCGATGGGCGGAAAGCGCGTCTCTCCCAGCAGCTCCACCGGCACGGCGCCGCGGTGGCGGGCCAGGTCGAGCAGCACCGGCTGCGAGCGCTCCGAGAGGTTGGCGACCACCAGGATCGTGTCGTCGTCGTGCTCGCGATAGAAGGCCAGCACGCACTGGTTGAGAGGACGGAGAAACTCCGTCGTCCCCCGCCCGAAGGCGCGGCAGCGCTTGCGGGCGGCGATTAGCCGCTTCATCGTGTTCAGCAGCGAGGAGGGCGTCTTGAGCTGGGCCTCCACGTTCACCGCCTGGTAGCCGTAGACCGGATCGGTGATCACCGGCAGGTAGAGCTGGCTCTCCTCCGCGGTGGAGAAGCCGGCGTTGCGGTCGCGGGACCACTGCATCGGCGTCCGCACGCCGTTGCGGTCGCCCAGATAGAAGTTGTCGCCCATCCCGATCTCGTCGCCGTAATAGATGACGGGGCTGCCCGGGAGCGTGAAGAGCAGACAGTTCAGCAGCTCCACCCGCCGCCGGTCGTTGTCCATGAGCGAGGCCAGGCGGCGGCGGATGCCGAGGTTCAGCTTCATCTGGGGATCCTGCGCGTAGGCGTAGTACATGTAGTCGCGCTCCTCGCTGGTCACCATCTCCAGCGTGAGCTCGTCGTGATTTCTCAGAAAGAGGCACCACTGGCAGGCGGGCGGGATGGGCGGGGTGTGGGTGAAGATGTCGAGGATCGGCAGCCGCTCCTCGCGCCGGATGGCCATGTACAGGCGCGGCATGAGCGGGAAGTGGAACGCCATGTGGAACTCGTCGCCGTCGCCGAAGTACGGGCGCACGTCCTCCGGCCACTGGTTGGCTTCGGCCAGCAGCACACGGTCGCCCCCGTAGTCCTGGTCGATGACGCGCCGGAACTGTTTCAAGATTTCATGCGTCTCCGGGAGATTCTCGCAGCTGGTTCCCTCGCGCTCGATCAGGTAGGGCACCGCGTCGCAGCGGAAGCCGTCCAAGCCGCGGTCGAGCCAGAAGCGCATGACGTTCAGCATCTCCGCGCGGACGGCCGGATGCTCGTAGTTGAGGTCCGGCTGGTGGCTGAAGAACCGATGCCAGTAGTACGCCTTGCGCACCGGATCCCACGCCCAGTTCGACTTCTCCGTGTCGACGAAGATGACGCGGGCGTCCAGATACCGCCGGTCGGTCGGGCTCCACACGTAGTAGTCGGCGTAGGGCCCGGTAGGGTCCAAGCGCGAGGCCTGGAACCAGGGGTGCTGGTCGGAGGTGTGATTCATCACGAGGTCGGCGATGACGCGGAGGCCGCGGGCGTGGGCGGCGTCGAGGAACTTCTGGACCTCCTCCAGGGTCCCGTAGCCGGGATGGATGCCCTGGAAGTCGGCGATGTCGTAGCCGTCGTCGCGGAGCGGGGACGGGTACATGGGCAGGATCCACAGACAGTCGACGCCCAGATCCTTGAGATAGTCGAGACGCTCGGTGAGGCCGGCGAAGTCGCCGATCCCGTTGCCGTCGGAGTCCTGGAACGCCTTGACGTGCACCTCGTAGAAGATCGCGTCCTTGTACCAGTCGTTGCTCATGGCCTCAGTATAAGATTCTACAGCCTGCTCGTAGGGCGTACCTGGCGGCGCCAGCGCCTTGAGGGTATCTGTTCGGCGACACCTTGTGAACACCCTTCGCCTCCAATCAGATCATCGTGCGCGGCGGCAAAGGCGACAGAGATCGCGTGACGATGCTTCCCGGCGCGGTCAAGGCTGATCTCGTACGACATCTCGAGGTCGTCAAATGCGGTGCCGACAAAGTCCACGTCGCTGAAGTGTTTGGCCGCGCCTCATCCAGGGACGGCGACCGTGCTACGCTGTCCGGGCGCGCCGCGTCACCCTGGTTATCCAGTTCCGTATACATCTAAATTAGTTCGACGGACAAGAGCCGGCGCTCGCAGCTTGACCCCGTATAGACACGAGTCTAGACTGACACCATGAAACCCGCTCGCGCGAAACTGTTCCAGAATGGCGGCAGTCAGGCGGTCCGCCTCCCAAAGGAGTGCCGGTTCACTGCTCAGGGCGACGTTTTGGTGCGTCGTCAAGGCCGTCGCGTCATCCTCGAGGCGGCGGATGAGTGGCCGGACAAGTTCCGGGCTTGCCTGGGTGCCTGGCCTGGGAAGATTCCCCGCCCGAAGCAGCAGCGCGTCCGGGATCTGCGTGATCCGTTTGCCTGATGCCACGGTACATGCTCGACACGGACACGGTGAGCTTTGCCCTCCGTGGCCAAGGACGGGTCGCGGCACGTCTGCTCGAACACCGCCCGTCGGATCTCTGTATCAGCTCGATCACCCTCGCGGAACTGCGCTTCGGCGCCGAGGCAAGACGCTCACCGGAAACTTCACCGTCTGATCAGTACCTTCGTGGAGTCCGTTGAGGTTGTCTCCTTCGATCAATCCGCTGCCGGTCGCTTCGCCACGGTCGCGGCCGCACTGGCTCGGCGCGGCGAGCCGATCGGGACGTTCGACACCCTCATGGCTGCTCATGCCCTGTCGTTGGGGTTGACGTTCGTCACGAACAATACCCAGCACTTCAGGCGTGTCGTAGGGCTCGAGACAGAAAACTGGGGCTGAATCCGTGGGCCGCCGAACAGCAGGCTGGAGCGGACCGGCAGCGCCGGCCGCTCAGCCTGAGCGTTCGGCAGCCTCAGGGAGGTGCTGTAGAGAGTCAGGGAGGAAGTGATATGCGGGTGCTCGTCAATGGCGTACGACTCTTCTTTGACGTCGAAGGCGCCAGCCTCGTCCCCGACGGTCCGATGATGAGGGAGAAGCCAACGCTCATCCTGCTCCACGGCGGCCCCGGCATGGACCATTCGCTGTACAAGCCGCAGTTCTCACAACTAACGGATATTGCGCAAGTCGTTTTCCTTGACCATCGCGGGAATGGGCGCAGCGACGCAGGACCCCGCGAGACGTGGACGTTGGCTCAGTGGGGCGACGATGTGCACGCGTTCTGTGAGGTGCTCGGGATCGCGCGCCCGATCATCTTGGGCGCGTCGTTTGGCGGCATGGTCGCCCTGGCGTACGCCACGCGCCATCCTGAACACCCCGCCAAGTTGCTCCTGGTGAGCACCGAGGCAGCGGGCGGAACACATCTGGAGCAGAAAGTCGCGCTGTTTGAACGCTTGGGTGGACCCGAGGTCGGGGCGCTCGCCCGCCACCGCCTGCTCGACGGGCACACGGACGAGGCTACGCTCGAGGCCTGGATCCGCATGGCCTTCCCTCTCTACACGCGGACCCCACGGGATCCGGACGTGGTGCGCCGCGCGATCCGCCATCCCGAGGTCACCCACTGGTTCACCCGGCCGGGCGGCGAGGGCCGCACGTTTAACCTGTTCCCTGCGCTTCAGCGCGTGCAGTGCTCGACACTCGTGCTCGGCGGAGAAGAGGACCCCATGACCCCGATCGAATGTCAGATGGAGATCGCTGCCGCTCTTCCGGCACATCTGGTGCGCTTCGAGAGGTTCCCTAGGTGCGGTCATGGGGTGGTCGCCGATGCGCCGGAGCGTGCCCTGGCGGTGATTCGGGACTTCATCGTGCACTGACATGGCCCACCGTGAGAAGGGCGCCGACCCGACACCGCGATCGTGCATGCGACGTGGGAGATGACCGGTTTCACGCTTCCGTCGGGAGAGATCGTCAAGGACTTCAAGGGGATCATCGGCATGGTCATGGTGCAAGACGGCGACTGGCTGATCCGCGCGGTCCAGAACACCGTCACCACCCCCACGAAGCCGAAGAGGGGGCGAGCCTGAATGGCGCCTGTTCTGAGATCCAGGACGCTGAGTGTTTCCATCGACCGTCCGCCCGGGCACGTGTATGGCTTCGTCTCGAACCCCGAGAACCTGCCGCGGTGGGCGACGGGCTTGTCTCGGTCGGTGAGGAGATCGGAGGGCCAGTGGGTCGTGGAGACGCCGGACGGTCCCATGAGGATCCGATTCGTCGGACGGAACGAGCTCGGCGTCCTCGACCACTACGTGAGCCCGGCGGCCGGGGCGGAAATGCTCGTTCCGATGCGAGTGGTGCCTAACGCCTCGGGGAGCGAGATCCTCTTCACCGTCTTCCAGATGCCCGGGATGTCGGACGAGAAGTACGCCGAGGACGTCGGGCTGGTCGAGCGCGATCTGCGGACGTTGAAGAAGATCCTGGAGGGCTAGGCGCTCGCCGTCAGCGCTGCGGGACGAAGATGGCGGCGGGTTCGTGCTGGGGGTCCAGCGTCACCCGGCCGCCCCGGCCGCGCCACTCCTGCCAGGTGTCGGTGATCAGCTCGTGTAAACGATAGGGCCGGTCTTCGGGGATGCCGAGCTCCCCCAGCGGCAGCTCCACCAAGGCGGAGTGGGTGGCGAACGGATCGAGGTTGACGGCGACGAAGACGACGTCGCCGCGCTCGGGGGTCATCTTGCCGTAGAAGAGGATGTGCGGGTCGTCGGAGGGATAGAAGCGGAGGTTGGTGTAGAGCTGCAGCGCGCGGTGGTCCCGCCGGATCCAGTTGACCTTGGTGACGAGGTCGACGATGTTGCCGGGGGCGTCCCAGTCGCGCGACTTGAGCTCGTACTTCTCCGAATTCAGGTACTCCTCGGAGCCCTCCGCGAACGGCTGGTTCTCGCACAGCTCGTAGCCCGAGTAGATGCCGTAGAGCGACGAGAGCGTCGCCGCCAGCACCAGGCGCATCCTGAAAGCGGGGCGCCCCCCCTTCTGCAGCGTGGCGTGCAGGATGTCGGGGGTGTTGGGCCAGAGGTGGCCGCGGAAGTACTCGGCGACGGGGGGCTGGGTGATCTCGGTGAGGTAATCGATCAGCTCCTGCTTCTCGTTCCGCCAGGTGAAATAGGTGTACGACTGCGTGAAGCCCGCCTTGGCCAGGACCTTCATCATCTTGGGCCGCGTGAACGCCTCGGCGAGGAGGATGACGTCCGGATGCTCATCCTGGACGCTCCGGATCAGCCACTCCCAGAACTTGACCGGCTTGGTGTGCGGGTTGTCCACGCGGAAGCTCCGCACGCCGTGGCCGATCCAGAACTCGAGGATGCGCCGCATCTCCTGCCAGAGCGGACGCGGGTCCCGGCCGTGGAAGTTCAGCGGGTAGATGTCCTGGTACTTCTTGGGCGGATTCTCGGCATACTTGATGGTGCCATCCGGCCGGTGGAAGAACCACTCCGGGTGCTGCCGCACGTAGGGATGATCGGGCGAGCACTGGATGGCGAAGTCCAGCGCGACCTCCAGCCCCAGGGCCCGCGCCCGCTCGACGAAGCGGTCGAAGTCGTCGAGCGTACCCAGCTCGGGATGGACGGCCATGTGGCCGCCCTCCTCGCTGCCGATGGCCCAGGGGCTGCCCGGGTCGTCGGGGCGGGCCACCAGCGAGTTGTTGCGGCCCTTGCGGTGGGTGCGGCCGATCGGATGGATGGGCGGCAGATAGACCACGTCGAATCCCGCGGCGGCCGCGCGCTCCAGCTGGGCCTCGGCGTCCTTGAAGGTGGCGTGGCGTCCCGGCGGGCCCGAGCGGGGGAAGAACTCGTACCAGGCGGCGAAGCGAGCGCGCTCGCGGTCGGCGACGATCTCGAACTCGCGCTCGGCCCAGGTCGACTCGCGGCGATCCAGGTGGGCGTGCATCAGCGCGCCCAGGCGCTCCTCGCGGGCGGCGGCCACGGCCTCGGCCTGGGCGGGACGCAGCGCGAGGCGCCCGGCATACGCCTCCAGGGCCTCGGCCTCCCGACCCAAGGCGCGCCCGGCGGCCGCGCGCACGAGCCCCGCGCCCTCCACGAGCTCGCTGCCGACGTCCTGGCCGGCCTCCACGCGCTTGTCCAGGTCCGCCAGCCACGAGCGGAACGGGTCGGCCAGCGCCTCGATGGTGAAGACCCAGCGTCCGATCGCCTCCAGCGTGAACCGTCCCGCCCAACGGTCGTTGTCCACGAAGTGCATCGGGCTTTCGCGCCACGCGCCTTCGCCGGCGAGGCGATACCTGACGAAGGCCACCAGCACGTCGTGGCCCTCCTTGAAGATGTCCGCCGATACTTCGACGACGGCGCCGACCTCCCGCTTGGCCGGATAACGGCCACCGTCCACGGCGGGCGCGACGTTCTCGATGACGACCGTGCGCCAGGGTCCGGAAGGGAGCACTAGCGCCACCTCGCGACGAGATACGGCTTCAGGCGCTCGAAGGCGGCGCCCACGGCCTCCAGCATGGCCTCGGTGCCCGCGGCGTCGCGTCTCTGGGTGGCGATGACGAAGGCGGCGGTGCGGCCCAGATAGAGCGGCACCAGCGAGCGCAGCAGATGGTCGCGGTGCACGACGCCGTAGTGGTGGCCGAGCGCGAAGTCGTAGACCACCCGCGCCCAGAGGTCGTCAGGAAACCGAAAGCGCGCGACGTCGGTCACGTCCAGCGCCAGCACGTCGGCCAGCGTCTCGGGGCCGAGGATGTCCTCCCAGATGGGCCCCAGGTCGCTCAGCCCTTGCCGGAACGCTCCGATCATGCGCTCGACGTCCACCGCCATCGGCTCGGTGGAGGGCAGTACCGGATCTCCCAGGGCCGGCAGCGGTTCGCTACCGCGCACTTCGAGCCAGAGGTCCTGGTGGCGGTCCATCACGGTGAAAACGGCCCCCAGCGTCTGGGCGACCATCGTGGGCAAATCGGTCGTGCGGGTGCGCGATTCCACGCGGCGCCGGCCGAGCCACGCCTCCCACACCGCGAAGCCGTCAGCAATCGCCGTGCCGACGATCCAGAGATCCGTGACGTCGCGCCCGGGCCAGGTCCACCGCGGATGGAGGAGCAGGTGCTCGAGCAGGCGCGCCGAGAGCGCCTGCGAGCCCGGCAGCGGCTGGCGCAGGCGGCGGCCGTAGAGGGCCCGGATCAGCGGCGCTAGCAGGAGATTCGTGATGGTGCCGTCGTAACGGTGGCGCGCGTACGTCGGCGCCACGAGATCGGCCTTCTCCTCCCAGACGGGGCCCACCAGGCGGGCGATCCACGCGTCGGTCATCGAGGTGACCTCCGCCTCCAGCACGACCAGCGCGCGGACGCCCAGGCGCTGGGCGATGCCGAACGCGAGGCGCAACGCCCCGCCCCGCCCGGGGACGCCGTGGAAGGGCACCGTGGCGCGCTCGGTCATCGGCGCGTCGTGACGGGCCAGGACGACCGGAAGCGCGCCGGCGGCCAGCAACTCCGGTGTGCCGTCCGACGATCCGGCGTCGGCGTTGATGAGCGCCGCCGGGACGCCCGGAAAGTGCTTCTCCAGCCCGGCCCGTGCCACCTCGGCCACCGCCGGGGCCGTGGCCGCATTGTTGTAGGTGAGCAGGGCCACGGCGATCTCCGCGGAGCGCAGGCGCTCGACCTGTTCCTGGAGCTCCGGGGGCAGGTCACGGGCCGGGGAGACGTCGGTCATCCGGCGAGATGGATCAGGAGCGCCAGGTAGTCCGTGATGTGGCGGGTGACGAGGAACGTGCGGCGGACGTGCTCCCGCCCGGCCGTCCCCATCCGGGCGATCAGCTCGGGGTTGTTGAGGAGGTGGCGGAGGCGAAACGCCGCGCCCTCCACGGAGTGCACCGTGTAGCCGGTCACGTCGGAGATGATCTGCTGGGCGAGCCCGCCCCCGAACCCACCCACGACGGGCTTGCCCTTCCACATCGCCTCGGCGGCGCCGAGCCCGAAGCCCTCGCGCACCGACTTCTGCAGCACGATGGTGGCGCCGCGCTGGAGCGCGTTGATCTGGAGGTGCGCGTCGGGGGGCAGCTCCAGCACGACGATGTCGGGATCATGGTGGGCCGCCTCCCGGAGCTCGGCCAGGACCTCCAGGCTCTCGCGATCGTCTCCCGCGGTGCCGGCCAGGACCAGCCGGATATCATAATGCTTCTTGACGAGCCGGCACGCGTTGACGACCCCCAGCGGGTCCTGGGCGCGCGTGAAGGGACCGATCTGCACGAGCAGCGGCTTGTCCTGGGCCAGGCGCAGGGACCCGAGGATCGTCGCCACCTCGCGGGGGGTCAGCTCGCGGTTCTTCTCGGACAGGGGATCGATGGACGGGTAGATGACGTACTGCGGCACCCCCAGGCGCCGGGCGAATTCCGGCAGCGAAAAGACGGTGGCGTCGTACTGGGAGACGAACTGCCGGAAGAAGGACCACGCCCGGCGCTGCGCGCGGGAGCAGTCGAAGTGGCAGCGCCACACCCAGCGTCCGTCGGTCCGCTGGGCGACGAGCGTGGCCGGCTGGACGTCATGGACGACGACAAGGTCGGCCTCGAACGACAGCTTCTTGGCGTTCACCCGGTTCATCTCGACGTAATGGGCGAGCGCCTCGTCGGCCAGCACGCGCTCGGCGCCCTCCAGGGCCGCCTGCAGCGCCCGCGTCGTCGTGTAGAAGCCGGGATCGCCCCCCGTGATCTCCCAGCGCGTGTCGATGCCCATGTCGCACAGGATCGGCACCGCCGCGCGCAGGATCTCGGCAGGGCCCCCACCGAACCGGCCGCCGCTCACGTGGAGGAACCGTCGCCCCCGCACGCGCTCGGCGAGCTTCAGGATGATGTCGACGACGCCGGGCGGCGCCACCTGACGGTAGTCGTCGATCCGGGTCACGCCACTTCCTCTTCTAGGGCCTGGTCCACGAGGCTCAGCACGCGCGCGCGCACGCGCTCGAGGCTCGTCATGTAGGTGTCGATGCGCTCGATGCGGTCGGCCAGAGCCGGCAGCTCGAGCGAGGTGCGCAGCCACTCGGCGAAGTCGCCCGAGGGGCGACCGAGCCGGGTCCGCGCCTCGACCATGTGGAAGTAGATGGCGCTCGCGTCCACCGCGGCCAGGCCGTCCCGGAACTCGGCCAGGTTCGTGGCCAGCGGGCCCAGCTCGACCTGCACGATGTGCGACTGCTGGAAATGGAACGCCCCGGCCAGCTCCGCCCGCGGCACCGTGTTGAGCTGTCGCAGGTGATCGTGGATGATCGTCACCAGCTCCTCCCGGAGCAATTCCAGATCAGGGAACCCGAACGGATCCACGACGGCGAGGCGCTCGGCCAGCGCCTGGTCGCGCACCTCCACGGCCGTCCACCGCGCGAAGTCGTTGCCGTAGGCGGTGGTGAGCGGCCGATGGCGCAGGAAGTAGCCGTGCGTGTGGTAGAAGACCGAGCCGGCCGGAACCTCCTCCAGACGGTCCATCAGCTCGCGCTCGTCCAGGGCATGCTTGTCGAGCGCCTGGCGCAGCTCGACGCAGCCGATGAAGCCGAAGGGATTCCTGGCCGTCCGCGTCCTCACGCCGCCATCCCACTCCCATCTTCGCGCACTAGCAGGGCTACCGGGAAGCTTGCGAACACGCGGCCGAGGCTGAGCACCCCCTCCTCGGCGGCGACCCCCTCGCCGGTGAGCGGGTTGACGAACCGGGAGCCCGCTTCGGGGGGAACGCGCAGGCGCGTCTCGTGGCCCCAGTACTCGCGCCCGAGCGGCGGCTCCTCGACGGCGCGGCGCGCGAGCAGGCGGGGCACCACGGTGAGGGCCGCGGTGTCTCCCGAGAGCCGTGCGAACGCGCAGACGTGGTCGGCGAGGGGCCCCTCGGTCTCCAGCGGCCGGTAGTCGCCCTCCCGGAACAGCGCCGCGTGGGCGCGGCGGCAGGCCAGCGCCTGGCGGATCACGTAGAGCTTGATGCGCCCGTCCTCTTTGTTCTTGACGAGCTCCTGGGCGAGCGCGGCCCGGTCCGGCGCCGCCTCCACCGCCGCCGCCAGCTCCTGGAGCATGCGCCGGCGGAGCGCCCAGTCCACCGGCCGCCGGTTGTCGGGGTCGACCAGGCTCAGCTCCCACAGCTCGGTGCCCTGGTAGAAGTCGGGGACGCCCGGCGCCGTGATCTTGACGAGCGTCTGGGCCAGCGCGTTGAACGCGCCGAAGTGGGCCACCCGGGCCTGGAAGGCGGTGAAGTCGTCGAGGAAGCGGGCGGAGCGGGCGGGATCCAGGATGGCCTCGACGAAGCGGGCGATGGCCTCGTCGTAGCGGGGGTCGGGGTTGATCCAGCTCGTGTGGGACTTGGCCTCGTGGATGGCCTTCAGCATGTACGTGCGCAGGCGCTCCACAGTCACCGGCCAGGCGCCGACCAGCGTCTGGTAGATCAGGTACTCCGTGTTGGCCCCCGGCGTCGGCCGCGCATCGACGATCGCCCGGTGCTTGCGGTTCAGCTTCTGCCAGAGGCCGACCCGCCGGCGCCACTCGCCGGGAATCTCGCTGAGGACGTTGATGCGGGCACGGACGTCCTCTCCGCGCTTGGTGTCGTGCGTGGAGGTGGCGCTGAGGCCGTGCGGGAAGGTGCGCTGCCGCTCGGCCATGGCCGCGTGGAACTCGGCCAGCGGCGTGCCGAAGCGGGAGGGGTCGCCGCCGACCTCGTTGAGCGACACCAGCCGGTTGAAGCGGTAGAGGGCGGTGTCCTCGTAGCCCTTGGCGGTCACCGGTGCCGTGATCTGCTGGAAGCGCATGGCGAAATCGAGCCGCTCGCGGCGATCGTCCTCGCCGGCCCAGGGCGGGTACTTGAGGGTGAGGATGTCCTGGATCCAGTCGTAGATCGAGGCACTCATCGTCGGCGTCCGGCGCTTGGCGTGGGCCACCGCCCGGGCGATGTACTCCCGGTCCCGCTCGTGCGGCCCGCCCTCGTCCTCGCCCACGTACGTGCGGTAGACGGGGAAGTTGGCGATGATCTCGGCCAGCGCCCGGGCCAGGCTCAGCAGCGTGAAGTCGCGGGAGGAGCGGTGCTTCTCGGAAATCAGGTTGAGCCGATGCGCGAGCATGTTCAGCTCCGAGGCCATCGACGTGTGCATGATCAGCCGCTTCGACTCGTAGACGACCTCCGTGAAGGGCGGGCGCTCCTTGATGAGCCGCGCATAGACGTGCTCCATGGCCCGGGCCTGGCTGCGGTCGACGAAGATCCCGTTGAGGAGATTGATGAACTCGTAGCCGGTGGTGCCGGCCACGGCCCACGTCCGGGGCAGCGGCTCCCCCGGCCCCAGGATCTTCTCGGCGACGACGTAGAAGCCGGGCCGGTCGCTCGCGGCCACGCCGCGGGCGCGGGCGCACTCGCGCTGCAGCCGCCGGAAGTACTCGGCGGGCGCGTAGAGACCATCGGGGTGGTCGATGCGCAGGCCGGTCACGCACCCCTCGCTCACCAGCCGGAAGGTCAGCCGGTGCGTCTCGGCGAAGACGTCGGGGTCCTCGACACGGATGGCCGCCAGCTCGTTGATGTCGAAGAAGCGTCGGTAGTTGATTTCCTCGCCCGCCACCCGCCAGAACGCGAGCCGATAGGCCTGGTCGTCCAGCAGGTCGTCGAGCAGATCGAACGATTGCGGATCGTCCGGCGTACCGTTGAACCGGCGGACGTTGTCCTCCAGGAACTCGCGCACCTCGCGGGAGCGCTCGAGCAGCGCGGCCAGGCGTACCCCCCCGGCCTCCTTGTGGGCCCGGATCGTCTCGCGCCGCTCACGATCACCCACGGCCGGAGGCGGCAGGGTCACGAACCACGCGGCCAGGGCCTTCAGCTCGCGCAGGGCGGGATGCTCGGGTCCCAGCGCCGCCTGCAGCTCGTCGAGCCGGTGACTCAGGATCCGGGCGTAGGAGCGCGGCGCGAGCGGCAGCAGCGTGTCGTAGTAGCGGATGGCGACGACGCCCTGGCCCAGCTCGAGCCGCAGCTCGCCGCGCTCGAGCACGATGCCGTACTGGTCTCCCAGGATGGGGAGCAGGACCTTGCCCGCCAGCTCCCGCTTGACCGGAGCCCAGTCGATGTCGAAGACGTGCGCGTAGCCGGAGCCCGGCCCGTTCTCGAGGACGTCCAGCCACCAGGCGTTGCGGTTCTTGGCGATGCCCATGTGGTTGGGCACGACGTCGATGAGCAGCCCCAGGCCCTGCCGCCGCCGCGCCTCGACGAACCGCGCGAACGCCGCCTCGCCCCCCAGCTCGGCGCGGATGCGGTTGTGGTCGGACACGTCGTAGCCGTGCGAGCCCTCCGAGCTGGTCTCGAAGAAGGGCGACGTGTAGCAATCGGAGATGCCGAGGGCCGCCAGGTAGTCGAGGACCCGCGCGGCGTCGTCGAAGGTGAGCTCCCGGCCGAGCTGCAGGCGGTAGGTCGCCAGCGGCACGCGGGGCCCGGCTGCCGTCACGCCGCCTCCGCCGGCAGCGCGAAGCCGAGCGCGTCGGCCAGGGGCCGGAGCGTCTGGCGCGCCTCCGGGTGATCGCGCCACAGCGCGAAGAACTGGTTCTGCGTGCGCCAGAGCCCGAAGTTGACGCCCAGGCGCTTGGCGCCCTGGACGAGGGCCACGGCCCCGGCCACGCGATCGGCCGTCGGATGCTCGCCCACGGCGTCCAGCGCCCACCCGATCGCCCGGTTCATCGCCCAACGGCCGGGCGCCAGGTCGAGGCCGAGGCCCAGCGCCCGCGCCTCGTCGGCGAGCTCGAAGACACGCTCGGGCAGCGCGCCGGCCTCGGCGGCGCGGCCCAGCTCCGCGATGATCTGCTCCTCGAACACGTGCTTGGCGGTGATCCGGAACACTTCGGGGATGGGCGCGTCGGCCTCTCTCAAGTAACGCACCAGCTTGCGGCTCTCCTCCCAGACCCGGTGGTACGTCTGCTCGTACTTGTCCAGGACGGCCTGGGTCACGCTGGCCAGCACCCGCCGGCGCTGCTCGATGAAGAGGTGGGTGAGCGCGAAGATTTCCTGATAGAAGTACTCGTCGAGCCCGCGCACCATGTCGGCCAGGCTGCGCTGGGCGTAGCGCCGCAGGAGATCCGTCTTCATCGCGTCGTAGCTCTCCGGGCCCTCGTAGCTCCGGATACCGCAGGAGAAGTCGTGACCGCCGAAGTGCAGCACGGCGTATATGATGTCGCGGGACTCGCCGGTGATCTGCGAGGCCACCCGCACGCGCCCGATGCGGAGCACGGTGCCGTTGTACGACTCGCGCTCGTCGTCGAGCCGCTGCACCCGCCAGGCGTAGATCACCGCGTCGTCGGGATACTCGTCGAAGAGTCCGCTGATGGCGTAGTGGGCCACCACCCGGCGCAGATCGACGACCGCGGGACGGATCAGCTTGCGGTAGACGTCGCCGCCGTCACGGAAGAGCGCCACGTTGCTGGGCGCCGCCTCCAGCCGGCGGATGAACTCCGCCTCCAGCTGGCCGCCGCCCAGGTCGCGCAGGTACTGCAGCGCCATGGCCGCGTACTTGAGGATCTGGGTGGGCTCGAGCCCCGAGAGCTCGTCGAAGAACCACCCGCACGACGTGTACATGAGCAGGCGGTTGCGCTCCATCTCGAGGAGCCGGCGCGTCTCCACCTGCGCGGCCGCCTCCAGCGGGGTGCGTTGCTGGCGGGCCAGCCAGGCGCCGAGCTGCTCCGGGCTGCGGTCCAGGATCACCTCGATGTAGGCGTCGCGCGCCGCCCAGGGGTCCTTGAGGTACGCCGAGGCCCGCGCCTCGTAGAACGCGTCGATCTGCTCGCGGAGCCAGTCCAGGGCCTCCCGCAGCGGGCCCCGCCAGCGCTGGTGCCAATCGCCGCGGATCCGGCAGCCACAATCGGCCCGCCACCGCTCCACGCCGTGGGCACAGCTCCACGACGTGCGCTCGTGGATCTCGACCTCGTGGGTCGGCGGTTGGGCGGCCAGGAACAGGCCGTAGTTGCTGAGCGTCGCGAAGCCCTCCACCTCGATCTGCTTGATGGCCGCGGCCAGCGCCATGTCGCCGAATTTCTTGTGGTGGCCGTAGGACTCGCCGTCGGTCGCGCAGTGGACGACCTGGGTCCAGGCGCGCTCCTCGCTGAAGCCCGCCTTCAGGCGGGCGACCAGATGTTCGCCGCGATCGAGCGCGTCCCCGAAGGCGATGGCCCGGGAGATGGGGCCGTCGTAGAAGAAGAGCGCGAGGGTCCGGCCGCGGGGGCCGCGCCAGAGATAGGGTCGGCTGGGGTCGATGCGCTCGTTGACCTCTTCCCAGGCCTCGGTCCCGATCTTGCGGATGCGCCAGGCCTGGTGCGGGGCCAGGATGGTGAACTTCAGTCCTGCCTCGGCCAGGATCTCCAGAGACTCGTTGTCCACGGCCGTCTCGGGCAGCCACATGCCCTCGGGCTCACGCCCGAAGCGCTTCTCGAAGTCCCGGCACCCCCACAGCACCTGCGTGATCTTGTCGCGCCGGATGGCCAGGGGCAGGATCATGTGGTTGTAGACCTGGGCGATCGCGTTGCCGTGCCCGCCGTGGGCCTGCGCGCTCAGCCGGTCGGCCTCCAGAATTCTGGCGTGGACGTCCGGCACGTGGCGCTCGAGCCAGGCGATGAGGGTGGGGCCCACGTTGAAGGAGATCTTCTCGAAGTTGTTGACGATGTCGAGGATCCGGTTGTCCTGACCGACGCGGCGGGCGGCGGTGTTCGGCGCGTAGCACTCCGCCGTCACCCGCTCGTTCCAGTCGTGGTAGGGCGCCGCTCCATCCTGCACCTCGACGGCCTCCAGCCACGGGTTCTCGCGCGGCGGCTGATAGAAGTGGCCGTGGATGGCGATGAAGCGGCCGGCCATCAGAGCTCTTCCAGGGACGTGAGGAACTCGCGCCGCCCACCCCGCGGCACCACCACCAGGCCCGAGCCCGGATCGACGTGGTAGCGTCGCCGGTCGGCGGCCGGATCGAGGCCGATCTCGGCATCGGCCGGGACGATGTTGAAGCGGTCGACGATGGCGCGCCGGAGGCGCGCGCCCTTGCCCACCGTGGTGTGGTCCATGATGATCGAGTCTTCGATCACCGCGCCCTCGTTGACCCACACGCTGCGGCCCAGGATCGAGTTGCGGATGGTGGCCCGCTTGATCAACGAGCCCTCGGCGATCTGGGTGTTGTCGACGTCACCGCCGATGAAGCGTGCCGGCGGACCGGGGTACTGCCCGGTGCGGATGGGCCAGTCGCGGTTGTCGATGTCGAAGCGCGGCGCCTCGCCCAGCAGGTCCATGTGGGCCTGCCAGTACGCGTCGATCGTGCCCACGTCGCGCCAGTAGCCCGGCTCCTCGTAGGGCTTGACGCCCGGCACCTCGTTGAGCTGGAAGTCGTAGGCGAAGACGCGTCGGGTCGGGACCAGCTCGGGGATGATCGAGCGGCCGAAGTCGTGGTCGGTGCTGCGCCGCGCGTCGGCCAGGAGCGCCTCGGCCAGAACGGAGCGGTTGAAGAGGTAATTGCCCATCGAAGCCAGGACGCGCTGCGGGTCGCCGGGCATCGGGGTCGGGTGGGCCGGCTTCTCGTGGAAGTCGACGACCCGCGCGCTCGCATCCACCGTGAGCACGCCGACCTGCGGTGCGTCGGCCAGGGGCACCGGCCGGGCGGCCACGGTGACCTCGGCGCCCGCCTCCCGGTGGAAGCCGAGCAGCTGGTTCACGTCCATCCGGTAAATATGGTCGGAGCCGAAGATCGCGACGATGTCGGGGTTGAAGTCGTCGATGAGATTCAGGTTCTGCAGCACGGCGTCGGCGGTGCCCCGGTACCAGGCGGGGCCCGTGCGCATCTGCGGCGGCACCACCGTGACGAAGTAGTCGGGGACGATACCGGTCGTCCGCCAGGCCAGGCGCACGTGCTCGATGAGCGACTGCGACTTGTACTGCACGAGGATGTAGAGCGAGAGCAGCTCCGAGTTCACGAAGTTGGACAGGACGAAGTCGACGATCCGGTGCCGTCCGCCGAACGGCACCGCCGGCTTGGAGCGGTCGCGCGTCAGCGGGTGCAGGCGCTCGCCCTTGCCGCCGGCCATGATCATCGTGAGCACGCGGGGGCGTCGGGCCATCGCTCAATGGCCCCCGGCCCCGCCGCGGGCCCAGGCCGGATCGAGCTCGGGAAAGCAGAAGTCCTCGCGCTCCAGGCGCCGCAGCATGCCCGCCGCCTCAGGCGACAGGGCCTGGCCGTCGGCCAGCGCGCGGGCCAGCTCAGCCAGGTGCTTGAACTCCGCGTAGTGCTCGGCGACGCGGCGCTCGGCGTAATCGCGGGCCGCCCAGGTCGTGATGAGGAACTGCCAGTCGGAGGCCTGGAGCAGCAACAGCTCTCGCGTCGCCTGCGCCAGCACGCGCCGGAAGTCCGCGTTGGCCCCGTCGGCCCGGCCGAGGAGCTCGACCCACTCGGCCTCGGCGCTGTAGACGCGGTCCCACGTCCACTCCGTGTGGGCGTTGAGCCACACGCGGTGATCGCCACCCTCGCCCCAGGAGCCCTCCGGCAGCGACACGGTCGCGCGCGGCGGCACCGCCTCCAACGCTTCGCCCAGCGTCATCGCCGTCACCCCGGCGGCCTGGAAGCCGCGGGCCACCTGCTCGAGCCACGCCGGCCCCTCGAACCACCAGTGGCCGAACAGCTCCGCGTCGTACGGCGAGCAGATGAGGGCCGGCCCCTGGGTGGAGGCCTTGGCCGCGGTGTCGCGGACGAGCTCGATGAAGTGCCGGGCCTGCAGGGCGATGCGCTGGGCGGCGACCTCGGGCTCGTAGGGGGCCTTGGTCCCCAGGTCTTTCGCCGCATCGGTGATGCGCCAGAAGCGCAATCCGCCCGGGAAGTGCTTCTTGTGGAACTCGAGGTAGGCGAAGTCGCCGGGATAGCCGTGCTCCCGGCTCCACACTTGCAGGGTTGTCTTGGGGTCGCGGAAGAAGGCGATGGCGCTGCCGTTGCCCCCACGCGAGGCGACCCGCCAGGGCGCATAGGGCGAGCGCCGCTCCGTGCGGGGCATCTCCGGCGGCGCGTCGACGATCTCGCCGCGCAGGGGGAAGTAGTCACGGTAGAAGAACAGGGGCGCGCCGGCGGCGATCAGGTGCGCGTCGGCGATGAAGTACTCGAGCCCGTGGGCGGCCAGCATCTCCTCGATCCCCGGCCGGACCTGCCGGGTCTTGCTCTGCTCGGGGCCCGTGGGCGGCGTCCACTCGTAGCGTGGCCGGTAGGCGCACTCGGGCAGCCAGATGCCGCGGGGAGCGCGGCCGAAGTGGCGGCGGTGCGTCTCCACCGCGGTGCGGAGCTGGAGATGGATGGACTCGTCGCGGGAGAGGAGGGGCAGGTAGCCATGGGTCGCCGCGCAGGTGAGAATCTCGATGTGACCCTGGTGCTCGAGGTCGGCGCAGGTGCCCGGGATGTCGCCGCCGATGCGGCGGTGCAGCTCCCACATCCGCTCGTAGAACTGCTCCCAGAAATGGGTGAGCTTGACCATGTCCTGGCTGCCTTCGCGACCGAAGTGCTCCCGGCTCTCCACGCACGCGCGGCGGGTGTTTTCGTAGTAGAAGGCCAGCTCCTTCTGGAACTCCGGGGAGGCAAGCTGCTCGGTGAGAACCGGCGAGAGGTTGATCGTCCACTTGGGCGAAATGCCGTCGGCGACGAGACGGTGGACCACGTCCAGCAACGGCAGGTAACATTCGAAGGCCGCTTCGCAGAGCCAGTCGCTGCCGTGGGGCCAGCGACCGTGATTGACCACCATCGGAAGATGGGTGTGGAGGACCAGTGAGAACGGATAGCCCATCGGCGCGTGCCCTTTGTCGTGGCCCCCGGCGCGATCGGGGCCAGGAGTCTCCACATTGGACCGTATGAACGGATTCGGCGCAAGCCTTCATCACGAGGGCGTGACCTTCCATGTCTGGGCACCCCGCTGCCGCTCGGTGGAGGTGGTCCTCGAGGGCCGCCGGCCCCAGCCCATGGCCCCCCTGGACGACGGCGTCTTCGAGCTGACCGTGGGGCGCCTGGGGGCCGGCACCCGCTATCAGTACCGGCTCGACGGCGAGCGGTACCGCCCCGATCCCGTGTCGCGCTGGCAGCCGGAGGGGGTGCACGGTCCCTCCGCGGTGGTGGACCCCTCCGTCTTCACCTGGACCGATGGGGGGTTCGGCGGCCACGGGCTCGCCGACCTTGTCTTCTACGAGGTACACGTCGGGGCGTTCACCACCGCCGGGACCTTCGAGGCGGCCATCGCCCACCTCAACCAGCTCGCCGATCTCGGGGTCACCGCCATCGAGCTGATGCCCGTCGCCGAGTTCCCGGGCTCGCGCAACTGGGGCTACGACGGTGTGCATCTCTACGCCCCCCAGTCGACCTACGGGGGGCCCCAGGGCCTCCGCCGCCTGGTCGACGCCTGCCACGCCCGCGGCCTCAGCGTCGTGCTCGATGTGGTCTACAACCACCTGGGCCCGGAGGGCAACTACCTCGGGGAGTTCGGCCCCTACTTCACCGATCGCTACAAGACCCCCTGGGGTCAGGCGGTGAACTTCGACGGCCCCGACGGCGCGGGCGTGCGCCGGCACTTCATCGACAACGCGCGCTACTGGGTCCGGGAGTTCCACGTCGACGGCCTGCGCCTGGACGCCATCCACTCGATTTTCGACGCGAGCCCGCTGCACATCCTGGCCGAGATCGCGGAGGCGGTGCGGGCGGAGGCCGCCCGGCTCGGCCGCCCCGGCCACGTGATCGCCGAGTCGCACGACAACGACCGCCACATCGTGCTGCCGCGGGCCCAGGGCGGCCTCGGCCTCGACGCCGTATGGTCGGACGACTTCCACCACGCGCTCCACGTCCGCCTTACCGGTGAGCGGGGGGGCTACTACGTCGACTTCAGCGACCGGCGCCACCTGCCGCGCGCGCTCAGCGAGGGCTTCGCCTACCAGGGAGAGCACTCCGAGTACTTCGGCGGCGCCCGGGGCACGGCCAGCGCCGATCTCCCCGCCGAGCGGTTCGTGATCTTCACCCAGAACCACGATCAGGTGGGCAACCGCGCCCGCGGCGAGCGGCTCGGCGCGCTGGTGCCGTTCGAGGCGCTGAAGCTCGCGGCCGCCCTGATGCTGGTGGCGCCGGCCCTGCCGCTCCTCTTCATGGGCGAGGAGTATGGCGAGACGGCGCCCTTCCAGTTCTTCACGTCCTTTCTGGACCCCGAGCTCGCCGAGGCCGTCCGGCGGGGTCGGGCGGCGGAGTTCAGCCGCTTCGCATGGGAGGGCGCGATCCCCGACCCGACGCTGCCGTTGACGTTCGTCAGGTCGCGGCTGAATCACTCGCTGGCGGCGGCGCCGCGCCATCACGCGCTGCGGGATTACTACCGGGCCTGGCTCGGGCTCCGGCGCGCGCACCCGGCGCTGGGCGCGCGCAACAAGGAGCGGACGCGCGTCGACCTCGATCCGAGCGGCGCCGTGCTCACCGTGACCCGTGCCTCCGCGGAGGGCGACCCCGTCCAGCTCTTCGCCAACCTCACCGCGGAGCGCCGGCCCTGGGTGGAGCCGGCCGGATCGCGCCTGTTGCTGGACAGCGCCGACCCGCGCTTCGGCGGCGAGCCGCGGACCTATCCTCTGGCGCCGTTCCAGGTCTTGCTCTTCGAGCTGGCGCGGTGATAGCGTGCTCCACCGTGCCCGCCTCCCGGTCCCGGCTGGACGCGATCGATCAGGTGCTGGCGCTCGACCTCGGCGGCCGCGGGATCGGGAGCTTCTTCACGCCGGGAGCGGCGCTGGCCGCCGCCCGCGCGCTGCGCGGCGCGCGCCACGTCCTGATCGCGACCGGCTTCTGCGTGCCGCCCGGCCTGCCCGAGACCGATGGGCCGCCCGGGGCCGCGGTGCTGGGACGAGCGCTGCGGCGGCTCGGCGCGACCGTCCGCTACGTGACCGACCCCGCCGTCGTGGAGCCGCTCGGCGCCGTGCTGAAGGCGCTCGAGGAGCCGGTCGACATCGAGATCTATCCCGAGGGTGACGGGGCGGCCGGGGCCCTGCTCGACAGCGAGCGGCCGACGCACCTGGTGGCGATCGAGCGGCCCGGCCGCGCGCGTTCGGGCGAGTACCTGAGCGCCCGCGGCGAGTCGGTGGCGGCGTGGAACCGCCCTATCGACGAGTTGTTTTTGGTCGGAGGTGGCGGCCGCCGAGGCCCCTCGCAGCGCGCGAGGCCCGTCACCATCGCGGTCGGCGACGGCGGCAACGAGATCGGCATGGGCAACGTGCGCAGCCGGCTCTCGCGGGAGGGCCGGCTCATGGCGCGGATCGCCTCGGTCGTCGGCGTCGATCACCTGGTCGTGGCGGGGACGTCGAACTGGGGCGCCTACGGGATCGTGGCGGCGCTCGAGCGGCTGGCGCGGCGGCCGCTCCTGCATACGCCGTCGCTCGAGCGGCGTTTGATCGAGGCGTGCGTGGACGCGGGGGCGGTGGACGGCGTCCTCCGCCGCCGCACGCCGACCGTGGACGGCCTGCCCCTCGAGGCGCACACGGCGGTCGTCGAGCTGCTGCGGCTGGCCGCGCCCGGCCGGCCAGCGCCCGCCGCGCGGCGGTCAGGCTCGAAGCCAGATCGGGTATGATGGAGACGCTATGACCATCCACGACGCGTACCGGGCGAAGCATCCCAAGTCGGCGGCGCTGGCCGAGCGCGCGCGGAAGGTGATTCCCGGTGGCATCACCCACGACATCCGGCACCTGACGCCGTTCCCCGTCTACGTCGACCGCGCTGGCGGCACCCGCAAGTGGGACGTCGACGGCAACGAGTACATCGATTACTGGATGGGGCACGGCGCCCTCTTCCTCGGCCACTGCCACCCGGCGGTGGTCAAGGCCGTGCAGACCCAGATGGCCCGCGGTACGCACCTGGGCGCCAGCCACGAGCTGGAGGTGCGGTGGGCCGAGCTCGTGAACCAGCTCGTCCCCTGCGCCGAGCTGACGCGCTTCACGATGTCGGGGACCGAGGCGACGCATCTGGCGATGCGGGTGGCCCGGGCTTATACCGGACGGCCCAAGGTCCTGAAGCTGGCCGGACACTTCCACGGCTGGCACGACGGCGCCGTGGCCGCGGTGAATCCGCCCTACGAGGTGCCGATGTCGGCCGGCGTCCCCGGCGCCACCATGGACCAGGTGGTCATCTGCCCGCCCAACGACGTCAAGGCGGTGGAGGTCGCGCTCGGGCGCGGCGACGTGGCCGCCGTCATCCTCGAGCCCGCCGGCGGCCAGGCGGGGACGACGCCGACGATCCCGGGCTACCTCCAGGAACTGCGCGCGCTCACGGCCCGGCACGACGTGGTGCTGATCTTCGACGAGGTCATTACCGGCTTTCGCTACGCGCCGGGCGGCGCCCAGGAATACTTCAACGTGACGCCCGACCTGACCACGCTGGCCAAGATCGTCGCCGGAGGGCTGCCGGGCGGGGCGCTCTGCGGCCAGCGCGAGATCATGTCGGTCATCGCCTTCCGCGGCAACCCCGACTGGGACCGCAGCCAGCGCGTGGCTCACGCCGGCACCTTCAACGCCAACCCGCTCTGCGCGGCCGCGGCCATCGCCACGCTCGAGCTGTGCGCGGACGCCTCGCTGCAAGCGCGCGCCAACAAAGCGGGCGAGGAGCTGCGCCGGGGGCTCGGCGATGCGATGAGGCGTCTCGGCGTGCCCGGCACCTGCTACGGGGAGGCCTCGATCTATCACGTCTCCTTCGAGGGCAAGCCCGGGCTGGCCGGCTTCGACCGCCCCCGCAAGGGCCCGCTCTATCACCTGCTCCGCTGCGCGCTGCTCAACGAGGGCGTCGACTGCTCCATGAACCACGGCTGGGTCTCCGCCGTGCACACCGACGAGGACATCGAGCGGACCATTCAGGCGTACACCCGCGCCTTCCAGGCGATGGTCGCCGACCGGGCCTTCGGCGCCTGATGACGCGGGGCCGGTGGTCACCGCGCGCCGCCGGCGGCGCGCTGGCGCTGCTGGCGCTGACCGCCGGCTGCACGTACTACCCCACCGCGCCAGACGTCGGCGGCGTGCGCCTGCAGCCCGAGAAGGGGCGCGCGGTGCGGTCGCCGACCGCCAACGAGGCCGTCGTCTACTTCGACCTCAAGAGCACGGGGAAATACGGCGACGTCCTGCTGGGGGCGCAGGCGCCGGTGGCCCGACGCGCCGAGCTGCGCTCGCCGTCGGGCCGTCAGGTGAGCGAGATCGACATCCCGGGGCAGAGCGTCCTCAAATTCGACAAGGACGGGCCGCGCATCGTCCTCAGCGATCTGACGCGCACGCTGACGCCGGGCGAGGTCATCATCGTCACGGTGTACTTCCAGAAGTCCGGCGCCATCGGCATCATCACCGTCGTCGAATAGACACCCCCATACCCCTCTGCTATTCTTCTCGATCTGGTGGGCAGGTAGCTCAGTTGGTAGAGCACAGGACTGAAAATCCTGGTGTCGGCGGTTCAATCCCGTCCCTGCCCACCATTCCTTTATCAGCCCTGTTAAGGACTTCCGAGTAGAGGATCTTCGGGAGCGTCTCGTTCTGGAGCTTCGACTTACCCCGAACTTGCACCATTCCGGTTACGCCTTCGCGCCCCGAGCGGCACGAGCCTCGTCCAGAGCCACAACAGTGCGGGCGGGGGCCTCGGCGCTGTCATAGAGCCCCTGGAGTTTCACGCCGGCCTCATTCAGCATCTTCTCCTCGACGATGGCGTAGCGGCGATACACGCTCTCGGTCTTGTGCCCAACCATCGCCATCGCGGCGGACCGGGGGATGCCAGCCCGTTCCAGGTTTCGGATCGCCGTCCGGCGGAAGTCATGCGGGATTCGGAGCGCCTCGATCTTTCGGGGCTGCTCGGAGACGACCCGAGCGAATCCGGCCTTGAGGCACACGGTCAGCCACGCCCGACGGAAGGACTTGATCGGCTTGCCGTTGCGGTGGAAGAGCCACGGGATGATCCGGCCCGTGGCCCTTTCGACGGCCTCGGTTCTCACCGCCTGTGCCTCGAGCACCTTTCGCAGCCGCGGGAGGAGAGGGAACATCCGGCCCTCACCGTTCTTCGTCTCGCCCGGTTCCAGCCGCAGCCATCCAGCCTTGAGGTCGAGGTGGGACTTCTGTCTCGTCAGGATCTCCGACTTCACGCGCCAACCAGTGATGAACCCGACCTCCATCGGAGCCTTCAGGTCGTGCGGTAGATGCGCTTGGATGGCCGCGAACTGGTCGTCCTCCATGAACCCCTTGCGCCGGTTGTTCTCCTCCAGCATCCCGACGTAGGGGCGGTTCACAACCTTTCCAGCGCGCTCGCCGAGCCGCAGCATCAGCTTCATGGCGGCGAGCTCTCTGTTAATCGTGGCGTTTGCCGCCTTCTCCTCTTTCCGGGCCGCAACGTAGGCGGTGATTCGGTCAGGACTGATGTCGCGAACCCTGAGCTGGTCTGGGAAGAACCCGCTCAGGTGCGAGACGGCGTCCTCGAAGCGATCGAGGGACTTCCGGCCATTGGCCCGATAATGGTCGAGCGCCATCTGCTTGACCTGCCCGAAGGTCGTCTTCTCGACATCGGCGGGGATGTATCGCCCGCTGGCGATCTCGCCGATCCTGCGCCGCAGAACCTTTCTGGCGGCGTTCCACTTCGTGGTCCCGGTCGGCTCCACAATTGGCTTACCACCGACGTAGAACTTCATGTACAGCGTGTCGGTTTTCTTCGTCGCGCCCGTGCGCCTGTCCGTGTACCGCTTCTGGAAGATCGACCCGTCGCCGCGGGCGCGGCGGACGGGAGGCGCGTCTTGGATCTCGCCGCTCATCGCCCGCCTCCCTTCGGCGTCTTGAGGTGCAGCCGGAGCGCGCGGTCGGCGATGCCCTGAAAGCCGACTCGCTCGTCGAGCGGCCCCATGCGGGCGCCGCGCCAAACCTTCTGGTCGATGCGAAGCCTGGTTTTCCTCATGGCCTCTCCTTCCTTGCTGGTGCGGCTCTTCTCGGCCGTGACGGTAATTCCAGCACCGAGACGGCAATGTGGCCAGTCATATTCAAAGCTTGTGCCTCTCCAGCCAGCGTTCGAGCCGGGCCTCCTCGAAGAGGATGGTCTTCCGGGATAGCCTCTGTGTTCCCGGGATCTCGGCAGCGTGCGCCAAGAGCCACCGTTTCGGAACGTTGAACCGCATCGACGCCTCTCTCGGTCTGAGCCACTTCCTCGCCTCGGCCCGCGCCGTGGACTCGATTGGGACCGGTGTCGATACGGCGGGGAGTAGCGCCGTCAGGACTACCAAGCACCGAGCATGAAGTGTGCGAGCCACATCGGGCGTTAGCGTCGCGGCCCTTCCCGGCTCGCGGGCGATCTCGTCCAGCGCGGGCACCGAGGCTAGCGGGCCGGGTGTGTCCATCGCCTACACTCAGCCGCCGAGGAGCCGAAGGGTGAACGATGCGCCCCGGGCCGGAAGGCGTCCGAGCGCCTTGGGGAACGCGAAGGGCAGGTCGGCATGGTCACGGTGACTGCCTGACTGCGCAGTAGGCAAGGACTTTGCCGTTCCCACCGAGGCCTGGCGTCCTCACGGCGATCAGGTGGAACTCGCGGACGGGGCTGCCGAATCATGGAGTGGGCATGCCACGAGGCAGCAAACCATCGGCCCGGCTCGACTGCGGCAAGATGCACGGCCCCGCCTCAGATCGCCACAGTAGTGGGGCCGCGCGATCGAAGCGGATGACCGCGGGGCGAGCGCAGGAGGCAGGCTGGCGGCCAGCCAGACGCTCGCCTTGGCCTAGGTTCGAACGGAGCCGCCAGGGCCTCGTAGGCGGCGCCAATGGCGGTGTTCAGCTCAGCCCGGAGCAGGGCCGACGCCAGCGAGAGCCGTCGGACCGGGCCCGGCTGGACACCGTTCAGTGGCCACCGCTGGGCCTTCCGCATTGCTGGGCGGCTGCCTGGCGCTGGTTCCAAGGCTGGACCCGAAGAGTACCGGCCAGACGATCGATCTCCGGTCCTCGGTCGGCCTGATTCTCGAGCTGTTCTTGGACCCGGACCGGACCTCCGGGCGTGGCGGCGGCGGACTCAAGACGGGCCCGGCGCAGGACCGATGACGGGGTAGGGACGGGGCCGGCGGGAGAGGGGCGGGGAGGGAGAGGACGGTGGTACGGCAAGATAAAGACTTACCTCACGTGCGACGCAAGTCGTTATCGCTTCAGACCAAGTCGTGAAGCACGCGACTTCCGTGATACTTCATGCTTTCCAGGCAGGCGGCATGCCGATCCACGATCCGCCGGCGTGCCGTCGAGCGTGCCTCCGGACGCTCCGTCACCCTGGGCGACGAGATGCGATCCGGGATCGGCCCGTCGCGGTGGTTCCTATGCGCGTCGCCGCCCGGATCGTGGGCCCGGCTTTCCCCGACTCCTGAACTCCCTGATGTTCAGCGCCTTCCACTGCAGGAGCGGGTGCTTGCGCACCAATGCCTGCGTAGCCGAAACGTCAGTGATGAGCTCAGCAACGATCTCACCGCCATCGCTCAGCCGATCGATGAACTCCCGTTCACGGGCCGTCCATGCCAGTAGCCGTTCTCCCGCTGACGTACAGATCTTGGTCAGGTACTCCGCTAGCCTGACATGGTCACCGCCGAATGGCCGGCCTTCGACGCGCAACAGCGGCAGCAGTTGATCCCGCACCTCGGCTGGAGTCACGGCGACATCGGTGCGACGGAGCCGCCGGATGTCTCTGTCGCACTCCGACGGCATAGATCACGAAGGCCAGTCGGAAGCCAGGCCGATCGAGCAGATTGGGGGCCAGCTCGAGAAGCTGAGACGCGTCGAACGCGTCGCGGGTGGCTCGCCTGATCAGCAGCGCGGTGAACTTACCGGCGGCGATCTCTTCGAGCGAAGGAGGGGAACAGTCTCGGCTCCAGCGTCCGGCGGGAAGCGGGGCGCCCTGTGCTCCAAATCCAGGATTGGGCGCCGGAGCAGGAAGTTCACGTCGACCTCCAGCGACCCGGTGCCATCCGTCGCCGCGGTGTAGCGCAGGCGAAGCTTCCCGCCCGCGTGCTCGCCGGGCATGCGGCGCACCGTACAATCTTCTCGCTCGCAGCACGCTACGACCGCCGCCTCGAAACGTGGGCGGGCCGCCCGCATCGCCTCCAGCTCCCTCTGGCCCACGTAGTTGATGTCGATGTCCATCGACAATCGGGGAACGTCGAGAAGGAACAGGTTGAGGGCTGTCCCGCCCTTGAGCGCCCATCCGCCCTCCAGATCGGGATGGCGAGCGAGCGAGCTGGCCAGGATCGCCGACAGGTAATGGAGGACGAGATCGCCTTGGACCGCGCCCGGCGTCACGCCGGTCCACTGACTCCAGGTGCGCAGCGGGACCTGGGCCCGGAGCGTGTGCAGGGGGGCGAGGCCCGGCGGGGCGGGCGCGCGCGGCGGCGGCGCAGCGAGCGCAGCAGTCGGTCCAGCGTCGCCGGGCTGGCGGCCTCGAGGGTGGCGCGGACGGCGGCGGAGATCGGGACCCCGTGATACCGCTCCAGCGCCGTGAGCAGCGGCGCCACCATCGGCGCCAGGAGCTTGGCGCAGAGTATAGTCGCTCGCCTGCAGCCGGCGATGCGCCCGGCGATCGATGTGCGCGACCAGCGCCATGGCGGCCTCGTCCTCCTCAACTTCGCGATGGAGGGCGCTCATGTTGCTATCCTCGACGTGAGCGGGTATCATGCCAAGTATGTGAACCCGGGCAACGGGTTCCGCCTAGGAGTCGCCCCATGCGGGTCCTTCCGCCGGTCCGGCCCTCTCGCGAGCAACTGACGATCCTCGCCGATAGCCGGCCCGGCTTTCGGCTCATCAGGGGAGCCGCGGGGAGCGGGAAGACAACCACCGCCCTGCTCCGTCTGAAGCAGCTGACCAGGAGTCGGCTCGCTCGTCAGGATCGTTTGGGTCTGAGGGACCCGGTCAGTGTCTTGGTCCTCACCTACAACAAGACGCTTGAGGGCTACATCGTCGAACTCGCCCGCCAGCAGGTCGCCGCCGACCAGCGCCTCGACCTCGAGGTCAGCACCTTCAGCAAGTGGGCCCGCCGCCTTATCGGGCCCGTCGACATCCTCGATCGGGATGAGGTGACGGCGAGACTGAAGCCGAATCTCCTCAGGATGATCCGGCCCGACCAACTGGATTTCTTCGTCGACGAGGTTGAGTACGCCGTCTCGCGGTTCACCCCTGAGAAACTCGGCGAGTACCTTTCAAAAGAAAGGACTGGGCGGGGTAACTCGCCCAGAGTCGACGCCGTCCTTCGGCAGCGCCTGCTCGACGATGTCATCCAGCCCTACCAGGACGCCAAGGACGCCGCCGGCGTTCTCGACTGGAACGACCTCGCCCTCGGCGCGGCCGACATCGAATCCGAGGAATACGACGTCGTCATTGTCGACGAAGCGCAGGACTTCTCGGCCAACCAGGTGCGCGCCGTGCTCGCCCACTTGTCCCAGAACCACTCGACCACGTTCGTGCTAGACGCGGTACAGCGGATCTATCCTCGCTTCTTCACGTGGGTCGAGGTCGGCATCGCGTTGCGGCCGAACATGATCTACAAGCTTGAGGAGAACCACCGGAACACCGCCGAGATTGCCGCCTTCGCGCGACCACTGGTGGCGGGCCTGCCACTCGAGGACGACGGGTCGCTACCCGACTTCACCGCCTGCCGGCAGACAGGCAAGCGGCCCAAGGTCGTCATCGGCACCTACAGCAACCAGCTCGAGTACATGCTGGCCGAGCTCCTGCAGCATGCCGATCTCAAGAAGGAGTCGGTGGCCATCTTGCAGCCGCGGGGCGGAAGGTGGTTCGACTACGCCCGCGCCACGCTACGCCGCCATGGCATCCCGCACTGCGAGCTCACGCGCCAGAGCGTCTGGCCGAGCGGACCCGAGCAGGTGGGCCTGTCGACGATCCATTCCGCCAAGGGGCTCGAGTTCGACCACGTCCTTATCCCCGGCCTCAATCAGCAGGTCACACCTCATGGCGAAGGGGAAGGGGACGCGACGCTCGAGCGTCTCCGCCGGCTGCTCGCGATGGGCGTCGGTCGTGCCCGCACCTCCGTCATGGTCGGCTACAAGCCTGGGGAGGGATCGACACTCATTGGCCTGCTTGATCCCGCGACCTACGATGCCGTCAGGGTCTAGGGTATTGATGCCTATGACCCGACCCCAGGCGGCCCGTCCCCGGACGAGCGATGAAGTGGCGCGCTTATCGCCCTGCTCTGACGTCCTGACAGCCGCGATCAAGCGCGGCATTACTGACATCGTCCACTTCACGACCATCCATGGCGCAGTCGGGATCTTGGCAGGCAGGGCCCTGAAGAGCAGACGGCGGCTGCCGCGGGATCAGTACCTCGAGCACGTGTACCGCCCAAACGCTTTGAACCGGAGCCGCGACGCCCCCTGGCTCGATTACGTGAGCCTCTCAATTTCGAGGATCAACGACTGGATGTTTGACACCTCCGAGAGGTGGCACATCGCTGACGGTGTGTCGTGGGTGGTGCTGTCGTTCGTGCCGGACATCTTGAGCCACCCCGGGGTCGTGTTCGCGACAACCAACAACATTTACCCGGCGTGCCGGAGGGCAGAGGGGCTCGCAGGGTTCAACCAGCTATTCGACGACCCTGTAATAGGCAGGTACGACTCGACTCACAGCCGCGCCGGGCTCCCCGACCACTTCACCACGGACCGTCAGGCCGAGGTGCTGTACCCGCGTGAGGTCGACGTGCGGTACCTCCAACGGATCGACGTCCAGGCCGAAGACGCGCTCGACGACGTCCACGGCGCCCTCGGCGCTCTCGACCACAATGTTCGCGTCCGCCACGCACCGGAGGTCTTCGAGTGAGCGACCACGGGCTGTTCGACGAACCGCCCCGCAACAACGCCGAGCCCGCGATGCCGGAGCAGCAGCTGCCGCGCGGCGCCGCCGACGCCGCCCGCGTCGCGCGAACCCGTCGGTCGGCGCTGTGGGCGGCCTACGGCGACGCGCTCGGGTTCATCAGCGAGCTCACCGACGCCGCCGGACTGCGCCGCCGCACTGGAGGCCTCGAACTGACCACTCCGATAGAGTGGAAACGGCGCATCGGCGGACGTGGTGGGGTTGACGCGACACTCCCGGCGGGCTGTTACTCCGACGACACGCAACTTCGCCTTGCGGTTGCCCGCGCCGTCGGGCCGAAGGGGTTCGATGTCGAGGCTTTCGCCAAGGTTGAGCTCCCTGTTTGGTTGGCGTATGCGCTCGGCGGCGGGCTCTCGACCAAGGCCGCTGCCACCAATCTGGCGAAGGCCACGACCACATGGTTCTCGAATACCTATCAGAACTGGCTCCACGCGGGAGGTAATGGAGCCGCCATGCGAATCCAACCGCATGTCTGGGCCGCTTCGAACCTGAATGATTCGCGCACCTACATGCTTGACGTGCTCCGCAACTCGGTGTGCACCCACGCCCACCCGACGGCACTGGTTGGAGCGACCCTTCATGCGCTCGCCCTCGCTCACTCGATGGCTACCGGGACCCTCCCGAGCCCGGCGATCCTGGGCAAGCTCGTCGACGAAGTCGGCATGGTGCCGTCCGTAATCCGCGACGATCCGCAGCTCGGTCAGTTCTGGCTCACTGAGTGGGAACGGGAAGCACGAAGTCCGTTCGCCGAAGCGTGGCAGACTGCGTGCCATGACGTCGGCGAGGCTATCAGCGCCGCGGAACGTGCCCTCGCGAGCGGTTCAGCGGGAGAGCGGTATCGCCGCGTGATCGATGCGCTCAACCTTCTCGATCCGGCCCGCCGCGGCAGCGGTATACTCACTGTCGTCGCGGCGGCAGCTCTTACCTGGTGCGACGAACCCCCCGCGAGGTCGCTAGCCACCGCTGCGAACGTCATCGGCTCCGACACCGACACCATCGCGACGTTGGCGGGCGCCCTTCTCGGTGCCGTCGGCTCCGACGAACCGCCCGTGCCGGTGATGGACAGCACTCTCATCGCAGCCGAGGCCAGGAGAATGGCCGATCTCGCCAGTGGCGGCCGCAGCGTCGGGCATCGCTACCCCGATCTGCTGACCTGGGTCGCTCCCCAGACGCAAGCGGACGCCCTACTGCGCGGCCACGACGGGCTCCACGTTGCCGGTCTTGGACCGATCCGGCGCACCCTCGGCGAGGCGATGCGGGCGCGGCAGGGATCGTTCCAATGGCAGTGGGCGGAACTGACGTTCGGACAGACGATCTTGATCAAACGCCGCGACGAGCTGCCAGTCGTCCACCACCCGGAGACCACGGGTGACGACACTGACAGGCGCGGACCGCGTCACAGGGACCCCCCCGAGATGCCCCAAACGCCTGACGCTCCCCAGTCCGATCGCCGTCACTGGCGAGAGGACCGGCCGGACCCGGGGCGTAGCGACACTCAGGAGGAGGCCGCGTCTGGGCCGGCCCGGCGCGACCGCCCGCTGGATCTAGAGCGGGCCATCGGTTGGGTGAAGCGCCAGCAAGGCGACGACGCGTCCATCGGCTATGCAATTCGACGGGTCGCCAACGAGGCCACCCCCGAGCAGACCGCGGCGTTCCTTGCTGCGTTGCTCCAGATCCTGCGACGCGGGCCGGGCGGCTGATAGCGGCACCCAAGGGGAGCCAGAGAAGGAAGAGACGAAGCGCGATATCGTGTTTCACGGCGACGTGATGAACACCGCGGCTCGTCTTGAGCACGCCACGCGTGAGCTCGATCGACACTTCCTGGTGTCGGCCGACGCTCTGAACCGTCTCACCGCGAGCGATCGCTATGAGCTCGAGCCCCTTGGGCGGCGAGGAACAGCATTTCGGTAAGGCGAGATGAAGAGCCACTTCAGACACCACGCGAGTCGCCGTAGCTCCACGGGAAGTCGTGAAGCATAGGCGTTTTGCAGCACTTCCTGGATCGCAGGCGCAGAGCGGGCAGAGGTTGGTCAGCTGACGCGCCATCAGCCGTACCGATCTAACTGGAGTCACCGTGCTCTTCGGCGCTTCAATCGCCGCGCGCGTCGCTGGCTCTACCGCAGGTCGCGTTTGCACGCGAAGCCGGACAGATTGTGCGGCGCCCATGCGGGAATCAGAGTGCAAGGAGAGCACGGCGAGCGACTGCCGAACGCTAGGCCAGTGACCATGAAGCGGCCCGGCGACTGCCTCAAGCCGTACCTCCGAAAGCCAAAAATCCATGGCGTCGGCAGGGCTCCCTGAAAAGGTGAGAAGCCTATAACTTGACGTCTCCGCCGCCTTCGGGATAGCGTCGGGACGGCAATGTCGCGGCCGTCCCTCCCGCTACTGGCTTGGCGGGCTGCTCACTCGGGCTGCCGGTGAGCGCCGGAGTCCCAATCTCAAGGTTTAATCCCACCATCCTGAAAAGACGAGACCTTGGCCCGATGGGAACCATCGCGGCCTGCATCCAGGAAGCCGAGTGGCGGCATCCAGGGCTGCTACCGAATCTCGATACAGGTCCCATGGTGATGATTGGGTCTGATTATGCCGGTCAGCATCCGCGCTACCGATACGAGGCATTTGCCCTGCTCCTTGCGAATACTTCGGATCTCAGCGCTTGGGTATCTGAGACGCATCAGATCAGGCACCGCTATCTTCGGGATCGTCGGCGGTTTGCGTTTTCCAAGCTGGGTGACACGCGGCGGCGCCGAGCGCTTGGCCCGTTCCTAGAGACGGCCAATGCGATGCCTGGCCTCCTCGTTGCAGTTCTCATCTCGAAACGCGCCGGCAGTCTTTTCTTACAGAACAACCAGGCAGCTCCACTCGATCTTATGCAATACGATCACTGGAATCGGACGGTACTCGAACGAATGCTCCGGGTCGTGCACTTCGTTAGTTTCTTCCTGGCGGGATTGAGTTCACCCGGCCAGAACGTCATTTGGATCACGGACGAGGACGACATTGCGGCCAACCCGGATCGACTCCGCGAATTGACGAACCTAGCCGCTACAGTCTCAGCTTCTTACCTTGACCACAACCTTGGGCACCTTCGGGTCGGTACGACAGCGATTGACACAGGGCCAGTGACCGAGGACTTTGTAGCGATCGCAGACCTGACGGCCGGAGCTCTCGCCGAGTATCTCACCCGCCGCGGCGGCGTGGCCGCATTTATCCGCGGCGTGATGACCCCAGCCCCAACAGATCTTCTCCCGAAAGCTTGGAGGATCTTGAACTGGTTCTCGGACAACTCTCAGCCACTCAGGCGGTTGGTGTACCTCATCGACGAGAGCTCGATTGAGCCCGGGCGCGTTGTCGTAACCAGTCTGCGGTTCCACGGTTCGCGCGACACTGATTAGCTCGATGACGCGTCGTCGACCGTTGCGCGAGCAACTGCTTCCTGGCAACGATCCTGACCACGCGCCGACCCTTTTCGCGCTACCCGCGCCTGTGGCACCGGAAACGCTGTCCGTCCCGACGCCAGACCAGCCGGTATGGACTCTCCACAAGGCCCGACTGATCCAGCGGTATCTGTTCCTGTTCCTTATGATCACACGCCACGGCACGTACGTTGACGGGTTCTCCGGTCCACAAGAGCCTGAAGACCCTGACTCGTGGTCAGCGAAGCTCGTGCTCGAGCTCGAGCCAAAGTGGATACGTCGATTCCATCTTTTCGAGCGCAGCCGGGGTCAACTGGCACGGCTTCACGCCTTGAAGGCTAGTCTGCCGCCGTCCGACGAGCGCTTTGTGGAGATCTACGCGGGAGACTTCAACGAGCGCGTCCTTGACTTCGTTGAAGGGGCAGCGATCGGAGAGAACGAGGCCACGTTCTGTCTCCTCGACCAGTGGACCTTTGAGTGCCAGTGGGCCACACTACGGGCGCTGGCACACAAGAAAACCGGACGCTACAAGATTGAGCTCTTCTATTTCCTGGCCAATAGCTGGCTTGACCGAGCCCTGGCCGGTGTGAAGCGGCCAGCGCTGGTTGAAGCGTGGTGGGGTCGCTCCGATTGGCAGCAGCTGCGCGGGATGCCGGGCCCTCTCCGGGCTCATCGGTTTGCCGACCGTATGAGGAGAGAGCTCGGATACCTCTCCGTCAAGCCGTGGGCGATTTATGAGCGCGAGCGAGGCGGAAGGACCATGTACTATATGATTCACGCGACCGACCACCCGAAAGCGCCTCTGCAAATGCGCCGTGCTTACGGCGACGTCATTGACGTCCCGGAGCAGGGCGAGCAGTTGGATCTGGAGTTGTGGGCTGTAGGCAATCCAAAACGCGATGGCACGTCCGGCCACGAGTCATAATTCAGTGATAAGAGCCTAAGGAGAGAGCCTTCGTGGGGGCTACTTCGGCGATTGAGTGGACTGACGCAACGTGGAATCCTGTCACTGGCTGCACCAAGATCTCGCCGGGCTGCAAGTTCTGCTACGCCGAACGATTGGCCCTCCGCCTTAAGATCATGGGCAACCCACGTTATCAGAATGGCTTCGCCGTCACACTTCATCCCGACCAGCTCGATCTGCCACTTCGGTGGCGAGAGCCACGGCGCGTATTTGTCAACAGCATGAGTGATCTGTTCCACGACGCTGTGCCGCTTGAGTATGTAGACGAGGTGTTCGCCACTATGGCCCGTGCGACTCGACATGTCTTCCAGGTGTTGACCAAACGCCCGGATCGGATGGTCTTGTGGCACCGAGGTCGGGCTGAGGTCGTGCCCGTGCCGCCCAACGTGTGGCTCGGCGTGTCGGTTGAGTCCATGCGCTATGCCTGGCGCGTCGAGCGCCTCCGCCAGGTGGACGCTCGCATCAGGTTCATCAGCGCTGAGCCGTTGCTTGGGCCGCTTACCGACCTCGATCTTCGGGGGATCGCCTGGCTGATCGCCGGCGGCGAGTCGGGTGGCATCCCGCGGCGCGCCCTGGTGGAAATTATCGCCGGCCGCGTAAGACCGAAGCCCGAAGCGGAACGCTGGCTCCTTGAGCTCCGCGACCTGTGCCAGGCGGCCGGGGTGGCCTTTTTCTTCAAGCAGTGGGGCGGTCGAACGCCCAAGGCTGGCGGCCGCGAGCTGGCCGGCCAGACGTGGTCGGAGTATCCGGTCGCTGCTGCGCCGAGCCGCTGACTGGGGAGGCTGGCGGACTAACTTCCTGCCTCTGGTGCTACCGGGTCTCGCATCCCAGCTCGTCCCGTTTCCTGGGATACCCTTCTTGGAGCGGAGCGAACCTTCTGGGAGAAGGCAACGCTCCTACATTCGGAGTATCACCGTCCGGCGGGGCCAGCGAAAGAGCGGCTGTCGCGTCATTGTTACGACCTGGCGCTGCTTGCTGACACGGAGGCGGGTCGGCGAGCCATCAGGGACACCGAGATGCTCGAGAAGGTCAGGCGTTACAAGGAGGTTTTCTTCTACTCCGGCTGGTCGCACTACGACACGGCTAAACCCGGGACACTCAGGCTCGTGCCCCCCGAGGCAAGGCTCGCCGAGTTTGCTGGAGACTACGCAAAGATGGCTCCGATGATCTTCGGCACTGCCCCGCGCTTCGAGAGGCTCATTGAGCGGCTTCGCAAACTCGAGCGCGAGATCAATGGCTCAACGTAGCTGCAGGTTTGAATCGCGTCGATAGTGCCAGAACTGGTCGACACGTAAAGTGGCAGCAGGACCGGCGAAAACGTGGCCGGACTCATCCGGGTTCGAATCCCGTTGGGGCCACCAGCCACAGCTAACCGCGTGAAGTAGCTGATCTGCCAATCTTCGCGGTGCTCCACTTGGTACAGGGGAGCGCACGCTGTTATGGCGTCTACATCGTCCGTCGCATGGTTCCGCCGAAGCTCCGTCCGATCATTGGGAAGCGCGAGGTGAAGGAATCACTCCGCACAGGTGACCCTGTAATCGCCCAGCGGCACGCGATCGCAGCAGCGCCCAATAGGTGGCCTGACGTGGCGCGGTGACGGCGCCTCCCCCTCAAAGGAGGCCTTCAGTTCTCCTCCTGCCGACAGGGCGTTGTCTCTGAGACCGGCCCAGGGTATTCTTAGGCCTAAGCCATGAGCGCCAGGAAAGGACTCGACCCGCGCGTGCTACGGGCCATCCAGGAGCTTGGCCGGATCGGCGGCCAGACACGGGCGAAGAACCTCACGGCAGAGCGACGACGGGAGATTGCGAAGAAGGCGGCAGCGGCGAGGTGGAAGAAGTGACCCGGCTGTCCCCAGTTATTCCGTAGTGTCAAGCGGAGCAAGGCGGCTTCACGTCGTAGTCCTTCCGGATCTCCCCAAGCTTGCTACTCCCGCGCGTGTGCATATCCCACCAATACATCCCCCGAAACTTATCGAATAGACCGCTACCCTCGCGATAGTCTTTGAAGTGACCACGACAGATGTGAAGGGCATGCTTGAGCGAACCGTCCGCGCCTGCCGCTTCTCGAAGGGTCTTCTGCATAGGAGCGATTTCAAGCGTGTAGTACTTCGTGACGGGTGCACGATCGCGGGCGTCTCGTTTCTTGAGGAGTTTGGATGAGACCGGTGTTTCGATAATTGTGACGTTGTTGCAGTGACAAAAACAGAGCGCAAGGAGCGCCGGCGTACGGAAGCTGGCGCTGGTCACGAGTTCTGCACTGGCCTGACCGTAGCTCTCTATATCGGCCTTCGGAATCGCATAAACGGCAGCTTGGGGGTTTTCTTCCGTACCACCCATCACGACATGGCCGTCAGCATCGATCAGCAGTTGAATGGCCGCCATGAATGGATCTTGGCGCTCTGGCGAACCAGAGAAGCAGTAGAGATCCAACTGCCAGCGCGCGAGAGAGCGGTTTTCGAGTTCTGCCGCAGCACCGAAGACACCGACACCCCACCGAGGAACCTCTTCACTAAGCCGCTGATAGCCACCGGTCTTCGTCACTAAACCAGTCGGTAGTTTCCACTCCATCCAAAAGCGCGGCCACGGTGGTGCGACATTCGGAAAGTCGCTGCGGAGATCCCATGCCTCCTGATCGGTACCTTCCCAAAAGTAGTTTGCGACATTTTGAATCTTGACGACGATTGCAGATGCCAATTGCTGCTTGAACACTTCCCCGCGCTTGGGATCTACGCGCATGAATCCTGCCAGGACATCGTCGGCGATCATTACTTTCCTCGAGCCGCTAACGGAATCGTCCGAAAGTTAGACGCAAGGCTTGTAAACGCTTTTGCCTTGTCCGAGGGTGCGAGGGCAGCCAGGGCATGGACCGTCGCAGCTGCGGTGTTGTTTGCCCAGCGGATACCTTCCAACGTGCTTATTCTGTCAGCCCATGCGTGGGGTCCGCCGGCCTGCTCCTGCTCTGGCGGAACGCGCTTTATAATGCCTCGCTGAGCGAGACTCTTTACAGGCTTCGGCGGTTTCCCGCTCATCTTGTAGTGGACAAGCTCATTACGAAGCTTGATAAGGAGGTCCATATCCTGATAAGGCTGCTGACTTTTAGAGAGCTTTTTGCCGAACAACAAGTAAGGAAGGAGGATCAGTTTCAGACCAAGTTCTAGCTTCTCTAAAGCGTCAGCTGATATCACTTCCTCATCCTCCCCTGGCAGGCGGAAGTAATAAGAGTACGTCTCGTTGAGATACGCTTCGACGGCTGCGACGGCAACGATATACGCCGGGATTGCCAGGGGTGCGAGACCGGCCGGCCCACGGGAGGTCCACTCCGATGCCGTTCTGTGAAGTGACTCAACATGCGAGATAAGGTCACCGGAGATGCTAGTTGCAGACTGCGCGTAGTGAGTCGTCACGGCCTAGATTTATAGAACGCCATGCTCAACGGTCTCGTTTCAGGACGTAGGCCTTTTTTCTTTCTCTCGCTGTTCTCCAGGTCGAACGCTAGGTGGCAGTCGCGGTAGGGGACCTCCGAGTTGCAGGTACACGGGGCGTTGGGAGGGGTGTTCTTGATCTCATCGTCGGGATCGCCGGGGCGAGAACGGCCGGGCCACTCGGCGCGACCATTGCGGTGTAAGCACTCCAACCAGAGGGTGTGCTTGCCCACAAAGTACGCAGTCCAGTCGAGATAGCGTAGCGCGCCGTCGGAGTGGAAGTTCCACGGGTCCGTGGGCGCGTTGGCGACGCACAAGGCCTTGAGCGGCGCGATGGGCTGCGGCATTTGCGGGTACTCGCGCACCGTGATCCGAGGGTGTATCGCGCGGACGATGGGCCGCATCGGCGGCACGGCGTACGCAACCTCCATCTCATACGTGGCCGTCAGCGGATTTTGGGGAACGAGATCGGGGAGAAGGGGGTGCGCTCGACGTCGACAGTGGACATCGTGGCGCAATGTGCCGTTCAAATCGATTCTGAGTGCCGGGCCACCGTCGTACAGGTCGGAGATGATCGTGAGTAGCTCGTCCTTGTCCAGTGTCGGCGGGAAGGGCTGCATCATGCCGCGCCACGTCCGTACGACAACACCACACCGTTCGGCGTCATCCGGATCGAGGTCGGGGCGCGGTGGCCGGTCACGTAACTCGAACGCAGGGTATTCCTGCTTGACTCGGCGGATCTCGGATGGCCAGAAGTCGCGCATTTCTGCGCTACTCCACCACAGAGACCCGCCGAGGATGTTCAAGCAAAAACTACCGCTGCGGATGCTGCGTCGGCTGCGGCACCGGACGCGGCGGGTGATGCTTGTCCTTATCTTTGTCCTTGTCCTTCTGTTCCTTTTCGTCCGCCATCACTACCCTCACCTCGCGCTCGAATCGACGAGCGTATCCGAAGACGCTGCAAGGAACTCGGCACACGACCAGGGCGACGACGACACCCGTCTCCTTGCAGGCGAGCATGCGACCTTCACCTTTGGCGGGAGAGTGGTCAGCTTGACAGGCCCTGCCTGATCCGCTAGAACCACGACCGTTCGCTCTACGGTCCGCCCCCCGCGTGGGGATCGGCCGCCCGGGGTGGAAGGGCCACGAGCCCCGAAGCCCCGGGTCATCAGCCCGGCCCTGCCGCTACATCCGGCACTATACAGCTTCAATGTACCCTCCCCATTGGGGTATGTGGCAACCCTTTACACCTCCGGCCTCAGCCCTCCTTCCCCGGCCGCATCGCAGCGAGCGCCCCATCTCCGTGTCGGTAAGCCCCCCTTTCGCTCGCATAAGCTCTCAATCGTCGGGGCCGTAGCAGGGGGGCCATGCTCAGATTCCCAAAGAAGCCCGACTCCGTCTTCCTGGAGAATCTTCTACTCGGCCCTGGAACTCCCCGGGATATGGTCCGCAAGCTTTGCCGAGGAGGGCAACGCGGAGATGTGGCGCGAGGAACACCCGATGCTCGCGCGGTATTTCACCCCACAGACGTTGGTCAGCGTACTCGACCGCCTCGCTGGCGGCGAGCGGCTTGTGGACTTTATCGAAGAGAAGGTTGATAGGCGACCCGGCGGTACTCTCCCGGCTGGATCCGTGAGCGAGGCAGCGCAACTCCCAACTACGCCCGCCGGACTCGTCCGACTTGCGCCAAACTTGCACCGTTCGATGCGGCGCGACCCGCCGCCATCGGCGATGATCCGATGACGACGGGCGCGCAACGTCGCGGATTACAACGCTTCAGGTCGAATGAGGTCGCTGGGTGAGCCTACCGGGTGGGACTGAAAATCCTGGTGTCGGCGGTTCAATCCCGTCCCTGCCCACCAGTTTTTTTCACCGCCGACCACCGGCTGGAGCGAGGGATGTCGAGAGACCCAGGAAGGAGGTCGCCATGACGAGATAGGGAAGGATCTCAGGAG